>JAISBG010000446.1 GCA_031266315.1 Planctomycetaceae bacterium
CAGCAAAACCGGGGCCGAGCCGCTTTAGCGGCGAAGCATATACAGGCCTGTTATATGCCGTTTGCCCGTATTTCATTATTTTTATCAATTTTTATACATTATTGGATAAATTTTCAATCCCTTTAGTTTGTTATTTTTTATTATTTCATATACTTTTTTTGATATAATATTTATTTTCCCAGCAGAACATCCACTCCCAAAATATTCATTAGTTACACAAAAATCTATATTTTGCGAAAAAATATTTTTATCCAATAATATACAGCCTTCCTTCCCTGGATAATGATATTTTATTCTACCACAATAATGTTTATTATTATCTTTATGCCAACCTTCTTCATTATTAAATTTGCAAGTGATTTCTTGAGTATTACTTGTATCAAGACCTTTATCCAATTCAGTATTAATAATCAATTGATAAAACCTATCTATCGGTTTATCATTTTTATGTAATACAGGCTTAACAAAATTTATTCCCTGTATGTTTTCTTTTAAAAATATATTTCTGGTCTCCTCACGAACAAAAATTGCATCATGCTCCCAAAAAATTCCCCAAAATTGATTGTTTTTTTGTTTTGGAAACGTTTCATAATTGTCCAGGTTAAAAGTAAGAGAACAAAAAGTGTTAATGAAATGGTTGTTTTTGTATTTTGTATTTTTGTGTTAATTGGAGGTTTTGCCGATTGTTTTTTAGGATGCCAGACCGGACTCTTGCCAATCAGCAACGGCGCGTAATTCGGTTTGTAACCGTTTCCGCCTTCTAGTTTTGCCGATGTTTCATAAACCCAAAGTTTGTAGGGAATTGCCGCAATTGTGATTTTTTCCGCGTAATCCGGCGACGCCCCAACCGGCATACCTTCCGGTAACGACGGAACACATATCACTAACGGATTTCCTTGCGAATCATCGGTGTAAAAATAAATCTGATAATATTTTTTGATTCCAAAAAGAATTTCGACTTCCTTGTCCTCCACCAACGTCAGTAAAACCTGTTTGGCAACTCCATGAAGTAAAACCGGTTTACCGCGTGTTCCTGCCGGATTGTTGAACAATTCGATCACCGAATTTTTGTTTTTTCCTTCTTTTTCCAATATTCGGCGTGCTTCCTGACGAATCCGATTGGGCGGAATTTGCGACACCGCTTGAAGTAAACCGTAAAACGGTTCCCGATCCGCTTCCGTAAATTTGAACGCCCGATGAATCATTTCGTTTCGTCCCAAAATTCGCAACGACGGAACCACCTCGAATTGTTTCTTTTTCAGATCAGTAATTCGGAGCGGAGGCACCTGATCAAACGAACCAACATCAAAACCAAAATTACCAAGAAATGTATCAGGAAACCATTGAAACCGCGGCGCAACAAGAAATGGAACAAAATCAGATTCCTTAAATGTTGATTCCTTAAATATTGATTCGTTGGACGGTAATTTCCCGGAGATTGGTTCGTTGAACGCAAGACGTTTGATATAAATTCCTGTTACGGCAGAACGTTCTCTGATCGGTTCATTCCGTTTCCAAGCCGCCGGAACAAACGCCGTTAGAATATCCGCGAAGTGTTCCTCGTCAACACAAAACCGGCAACGGAAAATTGTTGGTATTCGGAATCGTTTTCGTTCTGCTGGATTGAGCGGAATTTCTCGCACCAATACAACATGACCCTTCAACTCAAATGCCTGACCGCGAAATTGAGCCGGATCGTGAACCAGAACCGAAAAATTCGGAAACGGTTTTACCGCATTTTGTTTCAGAAAGCCGGACGGAACAACCCGGACAAGATGATACAGCAATTCCAGAACCTCTTCATTTTGTTGTTCCAACGGAACCGTTTCGTCGCCCAACGTATCCCATGAATAATCGTCCATGTTGAGCAACATTTTTGTAAATTCGGCATTGATTCCGTTTTCCTCAGGCGGTTCTTCACCGAACACCGTGAAAAAAAACGCGCCGATAAATAAAACAAGAATCGGTAACACGGTATAAATATAAGTATTCAGACGATTCAGACTAGTTTTTTTGAAATTAAACATCAAATCAAAAGTATTCATTTTTTGACAGGATTTACACAATTTACCGGAATTTATTCGATTTTTATCCTGTAAATTCCGTAAATCCTGTCAATGAATAGTCTTTTAGAAGTTACTTTTTGTGGAAAGTACCTGTTTTCAGGAATTGCAGACAAGTTTCGAATATTTCTTCTGTCATTAACATTTCACCGTGTCCGACATCAAAACGAATCCATTCTTCGGCTCCGTCGAGTTGGGTTCCTTCGGTACTCACAATTCCGTCATCATCACCGGGAATCAAAAGACTAAACCCGCGACTGTCTCCGCGTCCGCCGGAAATAATCGCAAACGGACAACAAGGTATGCCAAGAGATTTTTGTAATTCCTCCCACTCCGTACCAAGTTCATCACCGGTTTTGCCGGTTATCAAACGCCGAACCGGGTCTTTGCCAATCAATTTCGTTGCAAGAACAGAACCGTGATTCGGAGGACCAAGCATGACCAAACGACCAATCCGTGCGTCCGGCGTGTAATTTTTCCTCGCTTCCAACCGGTTTTCGGGAACCAACCAGTTCGATTCCAACGGACCGCTCAAATATCGCCGTATCACAATGCAACCAAGACTATGACCAATCAAATCAATTTGTTTAATTGTCGGCGGCAAATTTTTAATAATCCGGTCAAGTAAAATCGCGTGTTCCAGAACCGATTGCATTGTTGAAGGATAAGCAATATTGAGAACGTAATCGTAGGCTTTTTGCTCTTTAAGCCAAACCGCCAGATGTCGGGTTGTCATGGTGTTGGAACCGAAACCGTGCATGAGAACAACCGCTGTTCCCGCCATCGGTAATAAACCTTCTTCCGCTTGGATTTCGTCAAGACGTTGCCGACATTCTTCCAACGTCCCGAAAGCACGTTGAACCGAATTGCCGTCAAGAAGCCGAAACGAATTAGTCTTCACATTTTCCTGAATATGCCAGTCGTGAAAGAATAAAACATCTGCCCAAAACCAAACTCCGCCAATCGTTTTGATGGGAATTTTTTCGTCCAACTTCTGAAACATTCCGATTTCCTGCCCAAACGATACCGCCGAAACAAAAGTTGAAACAACAAACAAAACAACAATAATCGAAAACCGGTAAAAGGAAAACATAAGAATGCCGTAATATTTCATGGACTAAATAAACTAATGAATAATAGACCTTTTCCCTAACCTGCTCCACCGCCGAAACCATCACCCCAAACGCTTTATTTTTTGATTGTCTCCATAGTGTCTGTTTCGTATTTTTAAGTTTGTGAACAGGTCTTTCCTCCTCATTCCAATGCTTTTTCAAATTCGTCAAGCGATAGGCAATCCAGAGACCTATCGGTCAATTGAGCAAGACGATCAAGGTCTTTGATCGTATGTAGTTTCTCAATAACCGCTGAC
>JAISBG010000487.1 GCA_031266315.1 Planctomycetaceae bacterium
AGTTGGAAGTTGATGAAGATATTGCGGATTGGTTCGCCAATCTTCTTCGGGCAAAACTCAGTTTACCAATGTGTGAGCCGATTGTTATTCCAGCCGGTTCGGACGAGGAAATGCTGGGAAATCTGGAAGATCATCCGGTTTGGCGTTGGCATCGTTTTGAAGTAGAAAAACTTCCTACGGCTTTTTTGGTGGAAGGCTTCCAGATTGTTGCGGCGATGAAGGAACGGCGTGCAAGTCAAAAATTCGCACGGGAATTACTAAACCGCCCGTTTGACGCAATGCCGGCTCAAATTCGGAGTCTTGCATTCGAGTCGTTAATTCTCGCGGCGCGGAATACAAACCAATTTGATACGGCAATAGAGTGGATTGAAAAAGCCAAAAAAGAAGTCGTTTCAAACAATTTACCGGAAACAGTTTTCCTTTTGCATGAAGTTCCGGTTCGGTTGGCACTTGGTCAAATTGATAAGTTCAATGAAGTAACGAATTATCTTTACACAAGATACAGCCGCAACGAAAAAGTCATGCTTGCTTTGCAAAATATTTTCATTCAACTTGGAATATTGAAGCCGGACGGAACTCCTAATGATGCAATAATGCAAAATATGCCTCAAAATGCTCCTCTCCAAACAGATGGAATCTGGACGCCTGAAACCGTTGAAAAAAACAGCAACAGCACAAAACTCTGGACGCCGGAAGGATAAAATAAACTGATTCTACCGGATTAGGTGTTTCCCACCGGAATCGTCAAATTGGTAATCATAAGGTAGGTGGGCGACCTTTTGCTAAAAGGTCGCGTCGGCGTTAGCCGACTGTGAACCAGATTAACGATGCCAAATGGTGTTGCCATTCGTTTTGGAGTCAATGCAAACTCAACCGGCACAACCGCCCAGCGGGCGGATTGCCCACCTCTACCTCTTTTCGCGTTTTTTCGTGTATTTTGCGTGTTCTTGAATATTGTTACCATGCTTGAGTTACACCGGCTTTAGCGCAAGGATAGATTCCTTGAGCGTCTGGTTTTGGACCCGGGTCGGCGTCCCATGCAAGAGTTTTTGGAAACAAATCAAGTTCCGATTTGAAGGCATCGTCCCATTGAACAACTTTGCCGCTATAGGTTGCCATACGTCCCAGAATAGCGGTCATTGTTGCAACGGCACCGATGTTACCATTATTAAATTCTTTACCGTTTGCAATGGCATCGAATAAAACATCCATTTCGGTTTGGTGCCCATCAGTTTCCCGTTTCCAAGTGATTGGGTCTTTTCCGTCTCTTTTCATCACAACAGTTCCGTGTCCATCCATATTGATGTAACCTTTTGTCCCGTAGGCGTGTTCGCTGAATGATCCCCAACAACCGTTGATCTGACGGCAATCACTGTAACCGCGTACACCCCGTTCTTCGAAAACGTATTCAACACTGTGATGATCGAAAATCTCTCCGAATTGAGTACCGATGCGAACCTGCCGTCCGCCCATACCGTTTGCTTCAATGGGATGTTGATCTTTCATAAACCAATTCATCACGTCAATATCGTGAACATGTTGTTCTACAATATGGTCGCCGCTAAGCCAGTTGAAATAATACCAGTTACGGATTTGGTGTTCCATTTCGGTTTGACCTTCCAGACGTGGTCGTGTCCAGAGATAACCGGTATCAAAAAAGATTCGGATACGAAGTAAATCACCAATGGCTCCTTCGTGAATCATATTGATGGACTCGTAATGTTTTTTTTCAAAACGAAGATGATGTCCAACGAGAACAATTTGTTTCTTTTCTTTTGCTTTAGCGTTAGCGGCGAGAAACCGGCGAACACCGGGCGAGTCAACAGCAACCGGTTTTTCGGCAAAAACGTGTTTGCCGGAATCAATTGCCGCAACAAAATTATGCGAGCGAAACCCCGGCGGTTCGCAAAGCAAAACCACATCAACATCTGTTCTCAACAATTTTTCGCAACAATCAAGTCCGGCAAATTGTTGTTCTTTGGGAATATCCGTTTGATTGGGATATTTGTTCGAAAAAAGTTTTACTGTTCCGTCAACGCTATCCTGAAAGGCGTCGGCGACCGCAACGAGTTTAACATCTTTTGTTGCGGTATTTTGTAAAGCGTTCTGTGCTGCTCCGCGACCGCGACCACCGCAGCCGACCAAACCGATTTTAATAGTTGCCATCGAGTTTCTCCTGAAATAATAAAGGATTGAGAACCATTTCTTTCCTGTTCACTAATTGATCAGGAAAGTTTCAATAAAATTTGCCCGTTTATGAACAAACATTTTGGAAAACAATTTTATCCAAAACCGTTCGCCATTACAAGTAAAGGTACCATTGATATTTACTTGGTCGAAAGATCAAAATCAAAAATATTGGTTTTTCCTTTTTCGACCTTCACTGGTAAAATACCACAAGTTTTTGTACTGGAATATTTTTCCGGTATAAGATGAAAAATTCGTGGCGGTTTTATCCCGTATTTTTTCCGTTCTTCTTCAGGCGAAGCGGTTGGTTCGCGTTGTTCTGTTTCTGTTTTGGAAAACGTAGGAATGAAATCTCCTTCCAACGCACCGGAACCAACAGAATTCGCGCCGGAAGTCAATGTGTAACTTCCGTCAATACCTGTTACACCTCCAGCCGGAATACCGTCACCTGAAACAGGATTAAAAATCACATCAATACCGGACATTGGTTGTCCATCTACTTTGACTGTTCCTTTGACGATAACAGTATCCAGCGAATTATTGGGCGCACAACCGAAAACGGT
>JAISBG010000654.1 GCA_031266315.1 Planctomycetaceae bacterium
TACACACGTGAATTTTATTTATAACCTAATTTCTCTAACTATACAACCCAGTAATCTATTGATTCGCCAAAAATCAACCTTATTACCTTCAGATAATTTGTATCCCACAAAGGCACAAAGAACACAAAGTTCATAAAATCTCCACAAACTTTTTTTATCCACGAATTGACACAAATTAGCACGAAAAAAATTCGTGTACAATTCGTGAAAATTCGTGGACAAAATTATTTTGCAGAAACTTTATCGTAACTATTCAGTTACCTAAAATCCAATCCCCCCCCCACACTTGACAGACTTTATCATGGCAACCCTTATTTATCATGTTTCCCTTAGTAGCCGACAACATTCCCAAACGCGCCCTTATGCCCTTATTTTTTTGTTGAGTTGAACGAAAAAATAAGGGCATAAGGGCGCATTTGGTAGCTTTGTTGGCTACTAAGGGAAATTTGATAAATAAGGGTTGTAGCTTAAGCTGTTCATAAAACGATGTTGTCCAGTGCGGAATTATTAGGATTGGGCAACTGAATAGTTGTCATTTTTTAATTTACAATTTCAACTTAGTGTTATTCTAAATTCAAATCAATTGTATTCTTTTTCTTATCTTCGACAATGACTTCCAGCGGCGATGTTTCCGCGTCGCTGTAAATTGTCGGCAAAAGATGTTTGTCGAGTAATCCGGTTGGCGGAATCGGTGTTTTTTCGCGGCGCGCCATAAATTCGTCATACGAAATTTTGCCGGCATCCAATTCTTCCGCGTCTTTATCGACCGCCTTTTCAACTTTATACACAGTGACTTTGTATTTACCCGGTCTCGTTCCGCTTCCCGGAACTTGTGCCGTTCCTGTGGACAATCGATAATTGCCCGACGCGTCGCTTACTCCCGATGCTGCCAAGCCGCCGTCGAGCGGTGAAAATAAAACACTCGCACCCGCAACCGATGTACCGTTATGCGTTACCGTGCCGGTAACCAAACGATACGAAGGGTCAATTTTTGAACTGCCGCAACCGGCAAAACATAATGTTACTAAAAGTAACGATAGATATTTTTTCATTTTTTATAGTTTGTTAAAAAGTTAAATGATTAACATGTTACTCATATTTTGCAGAGGCAAACGCTACCTCAAATAGTTAAAAAATCTTCGTAACATTTCAATTGTTATTATTCTGCGTTATGGACATATTTGATATTTTTTGAGTGATCGAAATTAAGTATTCGCAACCTCATTTTCAACCTAATTTTTCTGACAAAAACAACCTCAGTAGCAAAAAAGCAAAAAACACTCGACCTTATTACCTTATTAAAGATTATCAATGAGGTAATGAGGTTGATCTGGTAGGACTCATTAGGCTACTGAGGTTGTTTAGTCAGAAAAATTAGGTTGAAAATAAGGTTGACGATAGATTGCTTAGGAACAATCCAGTAAATCTTAAAAAAATGTAACTATTTAGTCGTGTGATGAACTATTATTTTTTCTGTCCCGTTAGGGACAAGATGTTGGTAGAAAAACAATCCGATTGAAAACGCTCGTCCCGTTAGGGACGAAATGTTGGTGAAATCAGGGTTTCCTCATTAACATTACCAACATTGCATCCCTACGGGACGCGGAAAATTTGTTCTATCGTTTTTTACCAACATGTCGTCCCTAACGGGACGGCAAAATTTATGATCACAAAAAACAATCGACCTGAATAGTTGCTAAAAAATAAAAAATAACAAATACAATCCTAACGCAGTATATTTGCCCACAGGGACGTGATTATTATCTCGCCCCTGCGCGACAACAAATAAACGAGTCTTTACTACGTTATTTCCATTACGGTATCGTAATGGGTTCTTCTCCGCTTCTTGTTCCCATTGCGCCCCATACGCCGCGAGGTGACGCAGATGATGTCCAACCTTTGAACGTATCCACTGTGCCGTCGCCAACATTTACCGAGTCAGAAACAAAATGCACCGAACCGTCGCACATGACGACATTCACGCCACCGGTATGATAACTGCTCGCCGCAATATGACTTGCAAACATTCCCGTTGGCCAGCCCCATGAAATGCCGTTTGGCGGCATAAACGTGTAAAAATTAGCGTACCCCGGACCGGAATCATACCAACGCGAACCGGAACGTTGATCGCTACCTGTATAAGGACCGGTGATTGTTCCATCTGCATTACGTTTTCCGTTAATCACCGAAAATCTGATGCCGGGGTAACTTTCTGGACCGTTTGGATTAGTACCGTCTGCAACCGCTTGCCAATCTTGCTCGGTGGCATTTGTAGCGACGCTTGCCATTCCGCCTTTGGCTTTCGTATTATTTTCCGCCGTTCCGACAACTGCTTCGGAAAAACATATAGTATTTGATGTACCGTCGGTTATACCTTCAATACCGAACATTTGCCGATTATCTTTTCCTAATCCAAACACTCCCCGAAGAATATAAACTCCGTCTCCGGTTGGTTTATCTCCGAATGACGCACGGTAATTGATACCCAAATAAGAAGTATTAGTTGTCACTTTACCGTTCGGTTCGGAAGGACAGGAATAGCAAGACGGCTTTGAACTGCATGCCGTAGCACAAGCCCACGGACCTGTCGTGTAATTGTTTGTTTCGGTTGCGATGTTTTCGTAAAGAGCCGTAGCTTCCACGTAAGGCAAAATAGCGACCGCCCAACTAAAACGGTGCCACCATGAGCCACTGGCTTGATATTGAAGTGCGGAAGCAAAACCGCGATTCATACGAAACTGCCCTTCGTAAGCGGAGTTGAGCAGTTTTTTGTTTGTATCGTGGAAATTGTGAACGGCAAGTCCGATTTGTTTTTCTTGGTTACCACATTGCATTCGGCGTGCTGCTTCACGCGCCGCTTGAACGGCAGGCAAAAGCAACGCGATCAATACACCAATGATCGCAATCACTACCAAAAGCTCAACAAGTGTGAAACCCAAAAAACCAAGACTAGGTTTAGGAGAATTCCTAAGAGAATTATCGTTACAATAATTCGGAATTGCAGAATAAAAATTCCGGTTTCCGAAATTACATAACTGCCCCCCCCCCCCCCGTTTGCCCAAATTAACATTTGTCGTAACGTCAATGTTTATACTGACTTCGACACGCAGTAAACCTGATTTTTTATCTGTCTTTTTCATAATTCGCCTCCATTTAATTTTTTGTTATGGATTTGATAAACGTTGCAAAAATGATTATGCGGTCAAAAAAATTTCTTTCGTTGACACGACGAAAAAAAGAAACCGC
>JAISBG010000681.1 GCA_031266315.1 Planctomycetaceae bacterium
TTTTTCCGAAGGACGGTTCAAATATCGAATTTTATAAGGGAATCCGTCATTGCGACCAATCCAAATTTCAATGTCCGAAGGAAAAACCGGCGGAAATCTTTTTTTCTTGTCCAATCCGCCAAACTGTTTGATTAAACTGTCAAAATAGGTGGGACGTATGACACCGGTAATTTTCCAAACAGCAATAGATTCGCCTTCTTCAAGTGTTTCTGCTTGAGCCGGTGTCAGAAATTCATAAAACCGGTCGATTTGCCGTAATTGTCCTGCCAAACCGCCCAAATTACGGACTTCACTGATTTGAGTAAAGCGCGGTTCCTTTTTCGATTGCTTAATAGCGTTTTCTACGGGTGAAATTTTAATGATATTAAACGTTTTTTCCCCTTCTATCGACATATATTGCCAAATCTGATTTTGTTCTCTATCTTCCGAAAGATGGCACACAACAGTCATACGATTGGGTTCTGAACCGGGGACAGCGGGAACATTGGTAAGAAAGTTGATGTCCAACCGGTACATTGAACGTAAAAACTCGCCAGCCAAAGGTTTTGGTAAAGCCTGTTCCTCGTACCGTCCCCGCGCGGAATACTCAATCCCGTCAACCTGAACATCCATCCGAATATCACTTTCTATCGTTTTAAGCATTAAAATCCGATCAATTGATTGTTTTAAATATTTTCCGCCCGAATCAGATTCCGCATCCTCCTTCGCAACAATGTTAATCTGTTGAAAATAAGTAAACATGACCAAAAAAGTAAAATAAATAATACAGAAAATTTTTTTATCTCTTTTTTGGCAAGGAATCGTAATTCTGAGGAAATTGCAAAAGTATTGCATGGGAAATAACCGAATAGTTAGGATTAGAAGACCAATTGTTTTTCTTCATGGTCAAAACATGGAGTGACCGGAAGAAATGACGGATGGGATTGTAGGAAAAAAAGAGTTTTCCGTCCAGTGCAATTGTAACTTCCAACGAATAAAACTTCATAGAACTGTAGCCAAAATTCAGCATTTGTCGCAACTCAATAGAGAGTTGGCAATTGCGTCATTTCGTAAAAGGGGAGGAAACCTGATGCGATGTAGTTTTTCTTATTTAGCACTTCTTGCAATTTTGGCAGGATGCCAAGGTCCCATTTTGACCGGCAGTTTTAATCAGTCGCCTTATAGGGCTTATGGAGTGGACGGTCCCGGTCCGGGAGTTATGCCGGAATCGTATCAACCAACTTCGTTGCCGGGTCCTACCGGACAACCGATACTAAGTGCCGGAATCCCCAATACCGGTCAACCCGAAGTTCTTCTTGCGGCACCGCCTGTGTTGGTTCCGTATCAGCAGCCCGTTGTTCCAACTTCACAAATTAACTTTCTCGGTTTGGAATCGTTGACACTTAACTGGGATGCGAAATTTCCCGGCACTTTCGATTCCGAACCTTGTGTTTGTCCGGCAACTCATGATTTCGGTCAAGGTGCTATTTACCGCTTAAAATTATCGAACATTCCGGGACGGCAAGGAAAAGAACTTTATCCGACGCTTGAAATTGCGCCGACAATGGCTCGGACTCAGGCGTTTTTGGCTCATAATTCGATTCCGATTGAGTTTACCGACAATGATTTCGATCAAGTGTTTTCCGGTAACTTTATTACAAAGGTTGTGTATTTGCCCAATCCGGAATATCAAGGACTTGCGATGGCTGGTGTCGGAACATTGGTCAATACGCAACTGGAACCGGGAGTCGATCCTATTGTCGAAGCAAGTAATCGCGGCGCAATTCTTGCGGTTATCCGAATGGGTAACAAGGATTTGAGTGCGGTTGCGGAAAAACAACGTCAGGTTTCGTCGGTTTCGCCATTTGTTACAGGTTTACCGCCACAAGGAGGTTTTCCGATCAATGGTTCATCAATTCCGCAAAATACAATTTCCGGTGTTAATATTCCGGCTTACGGAACACCGATGACAAAAACATCGACAGGAATTCCGGGACCGCCGCAACTTCCGCAAGGAGCGCATTCCCCGAACCGTTATCCGATTGTTCGCGCCGAACCGATTCCCGCCGCACCGCGACCAGTGCCAGTACCGCAGCCAACTCCAATTGGGGTTAATCCGCAAAATGTTCTTGTTCACCCGCATTACACGTCGCAATTGCAACAATTATCGGCACAACAACAGCAGCAATCTCCGGTAACTTCGGTTGAACCCAAACCGCAAAATCCGACATTGGCTCCGCAATAGCAGAGTAATATTAATAATTGTCCTCCGTTAATCGTTGTCCGTTGGTTGTCATTGAATCTTTAACTGACAAACAACGGACTTTTTACTGTTATGATAAAAGTATTTTATACGATTACCGCATTTCTTTTTGTAACAGCGTTATACGCACAGATTCCTGTTGCGCCTTCGGGCAATCCGGCAGGTAATCCCTACGTATCGATTCCGCAACAATATTATCAGCCGGTTAAAATCAACGCACCGGAAGGAACAAAAATTACCTTTGCCATTGACGAAAAATTTGTCCAACGGACAACAACACCCTAGGCGGTCGGTTTACTTGTCGGCGGTGATTATCGGTTACGAATAACGGATATTCCGTTTCAACCCGGTCGGGAAATTTTTCCTACGGTGAAGATTATTGCCCGAACTTATCCGCCGCAAGGGTTGGAGTTGGAATTTCCGATTCGGATTGATATTACTCAGGAAGACTTGGAATTGGCGTTGGACGGAAAATTCGTAACACGTGTTATTTATCTCGAAAATCCTCAGACGGCAATGCCGGTTCGCAGTGATTTGGGCGAGCAAATTTCGACGGATGTTTCCGGCGGTGTTAATCCGATTACTGTTGCCGCAACAATGGGACAACCGGTTGCTGTTATACGAATCGGCGGACGGATTCCCAATACGCTTGGTGTTACCGATCCCGCGTTTTTTCACGGTTCACCGTCATGGATTGCGTTCGATAAAACTCCGTCAAACCGTTACGAAATGACCCGTTATCAAAGTAATCCAAACAGGACAACTCCTTTCATCAGCGGAAAACCAATCATACCGTTACGGTAGGAAAAACGATTAGATTAAACGTAATTATTCAGTGGAATTTTCATATTTTAATGTGAAACATGCGAAAAAACGTGAAAAGAGGTAGCTATTCATCAAAAACTTTCGCTGTAAGGTCGCGCCGGTTGCGTTGTCATTGATACCAAAACGGTAAGCCTCTCCTTTGCGTATTGATTCAATAACAGAATATTTTATTTCATTTTTTAAAAAGGGCAAACCGATTGGAGTCAGTAACGACTCAACCGGCGCAATGTTCTAGCGGAACATTGCCTACCTTATTTAACGAAAATTCCACTGAAATATTACGATTAAACGATTAGATTATAAGATTTTTCCGAATAGTTGAATAGTTACAATAAAACGATAAACCGATACAATTCAGACTTATGCGGATTCAAATTATTTCAATTATTTTGGTATTTTTGTACGGTTCTATTGTTTTTGGGCAAATGAACACGTTGACGGTTGACCCTGCGTTGGCGGAACGGGGAGTCAAGAGTCTTGTGGAACGGCAAGAGTTTTCAGGATATGCTGATCCGAATATCGGTTCAAAAATCAGTCCGGTTGCCGGATTACAGTGGCAAACCGAATATCTTACTGACGGCGGAGACGGAATTGCTAAAACTCGTATCGAAGACGACTGGACGGTTCGGAATCTTGAAACAGAAGATACCGTTGCGCATTTTGACACGTTGGATGGTCGGACTTTGGTAGAACCGTCGAACCGTGTTTTAATTTATGCGCCGCGTTTCGGTGCTGTACGAAAAATCGAAGGTGTTCTCAATAACGCTCAAATTACGGCGTTATCACGGACGGATAACCAATATTTTTTGA
>JAISBG010000682.1 GCA_031266315.1 Planctomycetaceae bacterium
TATTGGTTACGATAACAGAACTGTTTCCGCAAGACTTGTCGGTCGCGGAAGTAGTACGAGAATTGAACAACGTACCGGTGCCGCTGATGCCAACGCTTATTTCCTGATTGCGGCTTCCATTGCTTCGGGATTATACGGATTGGAACAAAAATTACCGGCTCCAAAAATTATTGAAGGCAACGGTTATTTTAATGAAACACTTCCCGCTATTCCCAGAACGTTAAAAGATGCGGCAATATTATTTGATACAAGCAAAAAAGCCGTTGAATATTTCGGCAAGGAATTTGTGGAAATATTCAGCGAGTTGATTCATTTCGATATTTCCGTTCACGACACAACAGTTACCGAGTGGGAACGCGAACGGTATTTAGAAAATTCGTAACTATTTTTTATTGAAACGGTAATGACAACATCAAGAGAAATTGTGAACGAAGTGTTTGCACTTAAAAAGCCGGAACGAGTTCCGTTAGGAATTTGTCTTGGCGGGAGTTATCCCTTTTTTGTAGAAGGTGTCGATTTACAAAATTTATTATCGGAATCTCCTTCCAGAGCCGCTGAAATTTTTTATCGTGTGAATGAACGGGTCAACGCGGATTTTGTTACGGTTGGAACCGGAGCAACGGCATTTTTAATTGATGCGTTGGGCGGCGAAATCGGATTTTCAAAAAACGGCGCACCAGAAATCGTTTCATTATTAATCCATTCAATAGACGACATTGACAAACTTAATTTGCAAGCAGTATTCCAATCTGAAAAATTGAAATGGTTGAGAGCCGTTGCAGCGGAAACGGTGAAACTGAACGAAGATAAACATAACAATAATCAGAGAAGTTTATTTGTTAGCGGACGTGCGCCTTTTACATTGGCGGGACAATTATTGGGATTGGAAATTTTGTCAAAATCATTGTACAAAAATAAACCGCTTGTCGAAAAACTTCTTACTTTCACAACGGAACTTTCAATCGCTTATTATAAATTTATGTTAGAAGTGAAAGGGATTGACGGTATTTTTATTGCCGATCCCAGTGCGTCAGGCGATGTGGTTTCCACAAAACATTTTGAAACATTTGTCATTCCCGGTTTGACGGCGGTTATTGAACGTTTAAGTTCTTATCACAAAAATTCATTGATTCATATTTGCGGCAATATTACCGACCGTTTACATTTGTTGCCGCAAACGGGGATTAAAATGGTTTCGGTGGACAGTAAGGTTGATTTACGGAACGCAAAACGAATATTGAACGGAAAAATCGGGTTGGCGGGAAATGTGAATCCGGTGTTTGTTCTTGAAGAGAAAAACGCCGATGAAGTTTATATTGAAACGAAAAAGTGTTTAGATGATGCCGCTGGAGACGGCGGTTTTATGTTGTTACCGGGTTGTGATATTTCCGCGAAAGTACCCGAAAAAAATATACGGGCGTTTGCTTTAGCGGCGCATCAATGGAGGAATTCTTTATGAATTATTTGGAACAAAAAATTGCACCGCGCCGTGAGGAGCGGTTGGGAAGTTGTATTGAGTTTGGCGGTACGGTTGATGAAATTCATAAACAGTTTTGCGGCTGCTGCCTGAAAAACAAACGCCGTGCGTTCAGTCAAGGAACGATATGTCAACTGTTACCTGCAACAGCGATTTTAACTTCGTTACAAGATTGTGTTGTTATTGTCCATGGCGCGATTGGCTGCGGCGGCGCGGTTCATTCGCAAGGCGCAAGCGTGCGTGTCGGTCAATTTAACGCGGGCGATAAAAATCCGAAAGGCGCACTTTGGCTCTCAACCAATTTGACCGAAAGCGATGTTGTATCCGGCGGAGAAGAAAAATTGAAACACGCGATTATTGAAGCAGATAAACGTTATCGTCCGAGCGCGATTATTGTTCTTTCAACGTGTATTCCCGGAATTATCGGAGACGATATTGACGGAGTTGCCGACGCTTTGAAAGATCAGGTTTCCGCAACATTATTGCCGATTCATTGCGAAGGTTTTAAAACAAAAATTATGGCAACGGCATATGATGCAATCTTTCATTCGTTTTTACGCAACATGATTGATGGGAAAGATGAAACAGAATTTCGTATTTATGACAACGATATTTCGACAACGGCGGAAAAGTTGCGGCGCAGCCGGTTGGTCAATCTCTTAAATGTATCATCAATGACCGGAGCGGATCAAAAAGAATTGACTCGGCTTTTGAATAAACTTGGACTTGAGGTGAACATGTTACCTTGCGATGCTCATCCTGATGCTTTTCGTCTTGCGCCGTTTGCGGCGTTGTCGATTGGCGTTTGCCCGACTCACGACGATTATTTTATGACTTATTTAGAACAAAAATTCGGCGTTCCTTTTGTCGGCGGTCAAATGCCGATTGGAATTGAAAACACCTCTATCTGGCTTCGGCAAATTGCGGCAAAACTCGGATTGACGGAAGCGGCGGAACGTATCATTAAATCAGAGACGGACGAATTAAACCGCGCTTTGGAACCATTATTGCCTCCTCTTCGCGGAAAGACGGCAATGTTGAGTGCCGGTGAAATTCGTACATTGGCGACGGCTGTTTTGTTACAAGAATTGGGCATGGAAATTGTAGCGGTACGTCCTTATCATTACGATAAATTTGGCGTTGCGGAAATTGAAAAACTTGAGAAAATCAATCCCAAAATTCGCATTAATGTTGCAACAGCGCAGCCCTTTGAAGCCGTTAATCTTATTTATCGTATCAAACCTGATGTTTATATCGGTCATAATTCCGATAATGTTTGGGCGGCAAAATGCGGTGTTTCCATTTTGCCGATTTATGGAACAAATAGTATTTACAACGGATACGCGGGTGTTTACGATGTTGCGCGGCGTTTGAAGCGGCATTTGAAAAATCCGTCGTTTAACGAACACTTGGCAAAACATGTTCGCCAGCCGTACAAAGAAAACTGGTATTCGGAAAATCCGTTCAAATATATTCTTGGAGGCGAATAATGAAACAACAAATGGCAAATACAAAAATGAATACCAAGAACAGAAATAATAATCGTTTCATTGAACGACCAAGATCATTTTGTTCTTTGGGCGGTGCGTTAATTACAGTTACGGCGTTGCCGGAAGTTGTACCGATATTGCACACAGCAATGGGTTGCGGCGGAAGTATTTATTGGAACCAATACGGAAGTACCGGTTATTTAGGTGCGGGATATTGCGGTGGTTTAGCCGTGCCGAGTTCCAATATTCAGGAAAAAGATATTATTTTCGGCGGTTTGGATCGTTTGGAAGAACAGGTAAAAAGTACCGTTGAGTTGGTGGAAGGAAAATTGTACTTTATTCTCACCGGTTGCACGGCGGATATTATCGGCGACGATGTGCAATCTGTTGTCCGGCAATATCGCGATGAAGGAATCAATATTCTTGGCGCGGAAACCGGAGGATTTCACGGAGACGGTTACAAAGGACATGATCGGGTACTTACAGTTCTTGCACGAGAATTTATTGAAAAGCGGAAAAATAAAAAGAACAATAAAATCAATTTACTAGGTGTTGTGCCGGGTCAAGACGCTTTTTGGCGGGGTAATTTGCTCAAAATTCGCGAACTGTTGGAAAAATTGGGGTTGGAAGTTAATTCTTTTTTTACGGAACGCGATACGTTGGAAGAAATTCGTAACGCTGGCGATGCGGCGTTGACTATTGTTGTTTCGGAATTTTATGCGATAGACGCGGCGAAAGCCTTGAAGGAAACACATGGAATTCCTTATATTACGAATCCGTTTCCTATCGGACCAACCGCGTCAAATGAGTTTTTGAAAAATGTTGCTGAAACGCTTGAAATTCCATTTGATGTTGTTCACAAGGTAATTGAAACGGAAACGAAACGATATTTTAATTACGTGGAGCGAGTGGCGGATGCTTATAACGATCTTGATTGGCAACGTTACTCGGTGGTAGTTGGCGACGTGAATTACGCGCCGGCAATTACAAAATTTCTTGCAGATGATTTGGGCTGGTTACCGGAATTGATGGTTGTTACGAATACTATTGATGATACGCAAAAACCGAAAATCAATCGTGTTATCGAAACATTAATTTCCAAGTATCCGGTTACGGTTGCGTATGAATCCGACCCAACGGAAATCAAAACGCATTTTCGAAAAATTGTACCACAAAAAACGGATCGTTTATTTTATGATGATTTTTCACCGGCGTTTGTGATTGGCAGTCATTGGGAGCGTGAATTTGCGTTCGATATTGGCGCGGGGCATCTCACGGTGAGTTATCCTGTCGGCAACCGTATTGTTTTGAATCGCGGATATGCGGGTTATGACGGCAGTTTGTCGCTTATCGAAGATTTGTTTACGGTCATTGCAGCGCAACGATAATAGTGGAGAGTTTTTGTTATGGAAAAAACGAAAGAGGAATTGTACTCGGAAATGTCCGGTGCGGTTGTTAATATGGAGGAAGAGTTGTCCGTCCAATTGTCACAAAAAGCCGTTGAATTCGGTTACGACGCTTTTGAAGCGATTGATCAAGGACTTGCCAAAGGTATGGAACAAGCCGGACGTTTCTTTGATGAAGGAGAATATTTTGTACCGGAATTGCTCATGTGCGCGGACGCATTGAGCGCCGGTGTTGAAATATTGAAACCGTACATTAAGACCGAACAGCATGAGGAAAAACACAAAATTGTTATCGGTGTCATTGCGGGTGATACTCACGATATTGGAAAAAATCTTGTCAAACTTATGTTGTCGTCTGCCGGATTTGAGGTTATTGATTTGGGCAGAGATGTTCCGCCGTCCGTATTTGTCGAACAAGCCGTTAAAGAAAACGCAAAAATTATTATGATTTCTTCACTGATGACCACGACAATGGACGGCATGGCGGATGTGATCAATTTATTGAACGAAAAAGGAATACGTAACGAATTTAAGGTTGCGGTGGGCGGAGGTCCCGTTTCACGACGATTTGCGGACAAAATCGGTGCAGACGGTTATTCGTCCAACGCAAATCAAGCAATTAAAATGGCAAACGAACTCATTGGGAGACAATAATTGTGGACGTTTTTTCTCCGAAAGAAAGATTGAAAAAATCGTTACACGGTGAAACAACCGACCGTCCGCCCGTGATTTGTCCGGGCGGAATGATGAACGCCGCAATTGTCGATGTGATGAACAAAACCGGAAATGTGTTACCGAACGCGCATCATAGCGGCGATAAAATGAGCGATTTGGCTTATGACGTTTTTGAAAACACCGGTTTTGAGAATTTCGGTATTCCTTTTTGCATGACGGTAGAAGCGGAATCGCTTGGCAGTACAATAGATTTCGGTACACTTGAATGTGAACCGAAGATACGAAAAGAAGTTTTTCCGTCCGTTAATGACGTAACATTTTTATCGCCCGATGCCATTGGAAAAACCAAACGCGGCGATGCCGTGATTCAAGCGATTTACTCACTTTCTAAAAAACATGAGGAGATTCCTGTTATTGGAAGTTTAACCGGACCGATCAGCACTTCCGCGTCAATTGTTGATCCGATGACTTTTTTGAAACAATTACGGCGAGTCCGCGAGACATCGCATAAAGTGATTGATTATGTAACAGAACAATTGATCTGTTTTGCCAAACACATGGCGGACAACGGCGCAACTGTAATTTCCATCGCCGACCCGACAGCAACAGGAGAAATTCTCGGTCCGAAATTTTTTGACGATTACGCGGTTTTTTATTTGAACAAAATTACAGACGCAATTCATGAAATGAAAATCCCTGTTATCGTGCATATTTGCGGCGATGTCAAAATGGTGAAACTGCAATTAAAAAAATTACACTGCGACGTTTTAAGTGTCGATGCGCTGATTGACTTGAAAATATTGAAAAACGAACTGGAGAATATTCGTACAATGGGAAATCTTAGTACTTATCTGTTGCAATTTAATAATTCCGAATCGGTGTACAAAAATGCTAAAAATCTCTTGTCAAAAAATATTGATATTATTGCGCCGGCTTGCGGACTTAGCACGTCAACACCATTGAACAACATCACGGCGTTTACTTCTGCGGTGAAGGAGGGTTGAGAGTTGCCTGAAATTACATTTATAAATGAACAGAAAACAATTTTCGTAACACATGGAACAACCATATTGGAAGCGGCACGGCAATTAGAAATTACAATCGAAACGCCGTGTAACGGGATTGGAAGTTGCGGTAAATGTAAAGTAAAAATCGGTACGAATATTGTCCTCGC
>JAISBG010000751.1 GCA_031266315.1 Planctomycetaceae bacterium
TTATTTCACGAACGAGTTTTACCGTCGATTGATGACAATATTTGCAACGGTAATAGTCTTATTGACACAGATTTTTATGACAATCAACTTGATTTCAAAGAGGAAAAGAAAATTAAACCTTTCAGTTGGAAACACGCCTTTTCCGACGTGTTCAAACAAGGCGGCTTTGATATTGTAATCGGAAACCCGCCGTATGGAACAAGTTTTATTGAAGCGGTGAAAAAATACTTTTGGGCAAAATTTAAAAACCAAAACTATCAATTGGAAAGTTACATGTTATTTCTTGAACAAGCATTTGTGTTATTGCTTAAAGAAGGAGGAAAATACGGTATGATTTTTCCTAACCCATGGCTAACAAATCTGCGTCAGAGAAATTTACGAAAATTCATTTTTGAAAAAGCTACAGTAAATGAAATCATACATTTTAAGCAACCCGTATTCCCCCAAACTACAGTTGATACCGAGATAGTTTTACTCACAAACATTCGAGTTAAAAATAATATTGTAAAAATTACGATTGTGGAGAAAGGCAGTTCTCTCCGTCAGGATAAGCATGAAATTATTACACATAATCAGGAAGAATGGATAGCGGCAAAAGGTGATGTTATAAATATTTTTCAAACTACCAAAGAAAAAAAATTGTCAAAAAAGATTTTGAAAGATACGACTAAACTCGAAGAGTATTTTACGATTCATGTTGGTATTAAACCTTATCAGGCAGGAAAGGGAAAACCGAAACAAACTAAAAGTGATGTAACAAATAGAGTCTTTGACAGTGATAGAAAAAAAAATAATCTGTACAGAGCTTATTTAAGAGGAGTTGATATAAATCGTTACTCCACACTGCCGCTTAAAGAAAGATACATAAAATTTGGACTTTGGTTGGCAGAACCAAGACCGGTCGTCAATTTTGATGCCGATGTTAAAATTTTTATGCGACAAACCGGCGATAGTCTTATTGGAACAATAGATACTAAACAATACTTATGTTTAAATAACATGCACGTTCTCGTTCCCAAAGCAACAACTAAATGTGACGCAAAATATTTTCTCGGCATAATCAATTCGCGTCTTCTGAATTGGTATTATCAGAGTATCAATCCCGAAAAAGGTGAAGCTCTCGCAGAAGTTAAAAAAGCCAATATTGCAATTCTTCCAATAAAGATTGCCAATGTAAAAGTCCAACATGAAATAATCCGTCTCGTTGACCAACTCCTGAAACTCAACGAAGAGAAATCAAAAACGAAATTGCAAACGGAAATCTCACAAATCGAAACAAAAATCAATTATTGCGAAGACAAAATCAATTCATTGATTTATGAACTTTACGGATTGACGGATAAAGAAATTAAAATTGTGGAAAATAGTTAAATAGGACAGTTATTATACTCAAGCCGTTTTAAAATTCACGAAGCTGATTACGGAAGCGCAACAACGTGAAGCGGTTATTCAAGGGCGAAGCCTACTGCCCATACCGGCTACGGTATATTTATTATTTGCAAACTGACTAGAATTTTCGTGGTCGGATTTTTCCCTGCACACGCCCCGGCAAACCTTGTATTCTTAGGAATCCGCCGGCGTCATCTTGATTATAAGCATCGCCGCCTTCCATTGTGGCAATTCCTTCATCATACAAACTGTTTTCGCTTATCCGGCTTTGGACGGTAATATTTCCTTTGTAAAGATTCAGGACAACTTCACCAGTAACCGGTTGCTGGGCTTCTTTAATGAAAGCGAGCAATGCATCCATTTTGGCGTGGTACCAGAAACCATAATAGACCATCTCCGCAACTTCCGGCGAAAGCCGGTCACGCAAATGCATTAAATCACGGTCAAGTGTTAATTGTTCAATATATCGGTGAGCGTTGTACAAAACGGTCATGCCCGGTGCTTCGTACACACCACGACTTTTCATACCGACAAACCGGTTTTCCACCATGTCAATCAATCCAATACCGTTACGACCGCCGATTTTGTTGAGTTCTTTGACAACACCGATGGCGTTCTTTTTTTTGCCGTTGACAGCGACAGGAACACCGTTTTTGAAAGTTACGGAGACTTTTTCGGTTCGGTCTGGTGCGTGTTGCGGCGTAACACACATTCCAAATTCAACCGACTGAACACCGCAAATATCCAACTTTTCCAGAATCCCCGCCTCGTAACTGATATGCAAACAATTTTCATCACTACTGTAGGGTTTCTGAAGCGACGCTTTTACGGGAATTTTTTTCCTGTTGCAATATTCGATTAGTTGAGTACGTCCCGGAAAAGTTTTGCGGAATTTTTCGTTGCGCCATGGCGCGATGATTTCAATATCGGGATTCAGGGCTTCGGCGGCAAGTTGAAAACGGCATTGATCGTTCCCCTTCCCTGTTGCGCCGTGGGCGTAAGCGGTTGCGCCGACTTCCTGAGCAATCTGAAGGCAAACCTTTGAAATAATCGGACGGGCAATAGAAGTTCCGAGCAAATACACGCCTTCATATTTCGCTTGAAACTGCAACATCGGAAACGCAAAATCGCGGCACATTTCATTTTGTACATCAATAATTCGAGCGGAAGCCGCTCCGATTTTTTGGGCTTTATCGAGAATTGCCTGCCGGTTTTCGCATGGTTGACCGAGATCAACATAAACCGCAAGAACATCATACCCTTGATCCATGAGCCAACCAAAAATAACAGAAGTGTCAAGACCTCCTGAATACGCCAACACACAAGTTTTTTTCATTGTCGTCCTATAGATTTGGAAAGTTAAATTAAAAAAATACGGATTGCTTTCGGTATTGGTAACCGGTCATTTTAAGATCATTTTAAGGTAATTGAATATTTTTGCAACTATCCTTATGTCCTGAGCAGTAGAATTGCAATCCTACTGGTGTCGAGTATTAGACGGTGTTAGGGTTATATTTAGTATTTTTCAAAGGATCGAAATCAAATTTTCACAACCTAATTTTCCTAACAAAACAATTTGATAAAAAAACCTCAGTAGCAAAAAGGACAAAAATATCCGAACCTCATTACCTTATTAAAAATTATCAATGAGGTAATGAGGTTGGTTTATTATTGTCCTTTGGCTACTGAGGTTGTTTCGTAAAAAAATTAGGTTGAAAATGAAGTTACTGCTAGATTATTTTTCCGTAATAGGAATAATCCGGTGAATCCTTAAAAAAATACCAATTTTATAACTCACGCAGTATAACTATTCACTACTAACGTTCTATTTCCGTTTTTGTACCGCCCCATAAAAATCAGTACAAAAATTCCCAGCATACAGGCAATTGGCGGAAGATCTCCAATATAATGGTAAACCGGTGTTTCGCAATCCATTGCCGAAACCGAACCAACAACGATTTCGGCTTCACGGCGTTTCCCGATTTTTTGAATCACGCCGCGACTGTCAATAATCGCCGAAAAACCGTTGTTTGTTGCCGTGATATAGGGTCGCCGGTTCTCAACCGCATGAAAAACATGTGTTGCTAAATGTTGATCAATCTGTTGCGAAAAATTAAACCAACTGTCATTCGACATGTTCACTAAAATTGCCGGTTCTTTACCTTGTTTTTTCAGCGTTAAAATCTGATTTCGTATCAAATGCGGCATTGTACTTTCGTAACAGATATTCACCGAAAGAAAAAAACGTCCGCCGTTCAACGGAATCGCAACCGGTTTCGTACCGCCTCCGATTTCCTGACAAAGTTTGTTAAGAAAAAAGTTTTCCGGTAAATATTTGCGAAACGGAAGGTATTCACCAAACATTACAAGCCGCATTTTATCATAACGATATTCTGTCCGGTCGTTTTTCGGATCAATTAACATTGCGGAATTGAGTTGTTTTGGTTTGGGCGGTTTCTCAAACTCCAATGTCGAAAGCCCAACAATGACCGGAACGCCAAGTTTTTGAACGAATATTTGTAATTGTTCAAACCGATCTTCCCAATAGTCTGCGGCTTTATCTGTCCAAAGATCAAACTCTGCCGGTTTCAAATCAGGCTTGTACTTTAACAAAAGAATGGGACACGCAATTTCAGGAAAAACAATAAGATCAAGCGGTTGTTTTTCCGTCTGAGCATTTTGAGCGGCTTTTTTTGTTAAATCAATTAATTGTTTTAACGTTTTTATCGTCCGGTCTAAATCTTTGTTCGGAATATTACCTTGTAACGCGGCAACTGTCAGATTCGATTCCGATTTACTGATACGGAATCCAGCAGTTTGAAAAAAAACCATATCCAAGTGTTGTAACAAAAACAAATCCGGCAAAAAAAATACCAAACGTAACAATTACGATTAATAGACTTCTTGTGTGTCCGCAACGAACCAAGACCTGAAGCAACACCGGCACCAACAAACATGATCATTCCGCCGACAAGATAACCGCCGCCGATGTCCGCAATTTGTATCAATAACGGTTGGCGATACAAAGCGTGTTCTAGTGAACAGAAGGAAAAACCGCCAAAAATATGGTTACGAAAATAGTCGCAACCAATCCAACAAACCGGAACGGCAAAAATTATCGGAACACGAAATTTGTGAACGGCAATTCTTGAAGCGGAAAAAAAAAGACACCAGTAAATTGACAAATAAAGCAACCCCGAAATTATCAACAGATGCGGACTGACAACCCACCAAACAGACGCCATCCAAAAACAAAACGCTCCGAAATAAATTGTTCGGAAACGAATTTTGTGTTGGGTGTTCGATCACGAATGTCCAGAAAACAGGAACAAAAAAAACCAAAAACCAAAATCCAAACGGCGGTAACGAAATATAATAACAAAACGCTCCGGCAATAAATAGAAAATTAACCTTTGAAAACAAACAATGATTCTTTTTCATTGGAAAACACCTATTATTAGTTA
This sequence comes from Planctomycetaceae bacterium, assembly GCA_031266315.1. GTDB lineage: Bacteria > Planctomycetota > Planctomycetia > Pirellulales > Thermoguttaceae > WRKP01. The sequence goes on from JAISBG010000751.1 coordinate 4,854, forward strand.
ATAGTTAATAATTAATAGTGAATAGTGAAGATGCAAGCGGATTACTATTACTATTAGTTAAGATGTTTCGGTAAATAAAACGCTTGCGAACTATTAACTATTAACTCATGTTACGCACCGTAGGTAAAAAAATCGGTCAAATATACATCAACACAGTAGGATTGCAAGTTTTCCTCCGCCCTGCAAGGGCAACACAAGCCAGCCCGCCGCAACGCGGCGGGTAAGTCCCACCGGAACAATCGCCCTGTAAGGGCAGCATAACTATTATTACATTTTCCATCGGTATGCTGCCCTTTCAGGGCGGCGTGTTATTGAATCTCACCCGCCGCGTTGCGGCGGGCTGGCTTATGTTGCCCCTAAAGGGGCGGAGGAAAAACTTACTATCCTACCGGACATCAAAATTCTGATGTTAATGTATGTTTGACCGACTTTTCGCCTACAGTGCGTAACATGAGTTAATAATTAATAGCGAATAGTGAAGACGCAAGCGGATTACTATTATTTAATACGTTTCGATAAATAGAACGCTTGCGAACTATTCACTATTCACTAAAATGTTGTTTTTTACTTAATATCAATAACGATATTATTTTGACTGGATTCGGTAATCTCAATTACGATAGGACTTTTATCGGAATTGGTAACAGGAATGTCCGGTGTTGTTTGATTTCGTTCTTCTTCGGGAATGTCCTGCGGTTTTTTATTGGCAGGTAACGGAATTGGTTTGCCTTTTTGAAATACCGAAACACGATATTTCCCCGGTTCTGCGCCGGGTTTGCCATGCGTGTGAATCAACGTGAAATGTCCTTCCGTATCGGTTTCTCCAAAGGACATTGCGCCGGTATCAATTTTGCTGAACTCAAGCCGTACATTGGCTAATGGTTGACCGTTTTGTGTGATTGTACCGGTAACAGGAATGACTTTTTCGCCTTTGGTCTGACAGCCGGATAGTGATAAAACGGAAACGAATAAAATCAAAAATGTCGGAAGAATTTTTTTCATGGGATCAATAATTGGTAAATGTTAGTAAATGGTAACAATAATCGGAAAAACAAGGGGTAACATATCAATGTAACTGTTTATTTAGTTTATGAGTTTCATAAATGTTTATTTTAACA
>JAISBG010000042.1 GCA_031266315.1 Planctomycetaceae bacterium
TAAATCCTTTTTTGTCTGATACTTTGCGGTATCGAAATGACAAATTCCGGCGAGTGTTTTACGATAATAACGGATTTCGTAGGGAGAAATTCCGCTTTTCCCGTTCAAAAGCGCACTACGAAATTCCGGCAAATTATTGCCGTTGGGCGATGTCAAACCGACGCCGGTAATTACGATTCGTTGTGTGCTGTCCATTGTTTCGCAAGTTTTGAATTTACGGTATTAGGATACTCCGACTTTGGAAAAAGTCAATCAGTCGTTTAATTTATTTGAGATAACGATACTGCGGCAACCTCTCATCATTCCTTTTTTACCACAGAGGACACAGAGAAAAGATTTTTTGAAAAAACTTGGAGGGCAAATCAACTAAAATCGCCGGAAATTGAACTCAAAACTCTAGGGATTGAACTCAAAACTCTAGGGATTGAACTCAAAACTCTAGGGATTGAACTCAAAACTCTAGGGGGTGAAGGTCTAATTTAGGAGATTTTTCTCCCGTTGTCAACAATTTAGCAGTAGGATTGCAAGTTCTTCCTCCGTCGCGTAGGTGGGCAACCGCGTAGGTGGGCAACCGTTCGCTGAACGGTTGCGTCGGCGTTAGCCGACAGTGAATCAGATTAATGACGATAAATTGTGTTGCCTTCCTTTTTGGAGTCAAGTAAGACTCAACCGGCGCAACCGCCCAGCGGGCGGATTGCCCACCTCTTTCCGCGTTTCAATGCTTGAACATCTAATCCGGTAGAATCAGAAAATTGATTAGGAACACCAATAATGGTCTCGCAAATTACAAACCGCTAATCACATCAATATAAGAATATTGTCCTCTGTTATTGGCGGCGAGTTTTTGCAGGAAGTTTGATTCGTGGTTTGCTCCGACACCAAATTGGATTACATTAATTTGTGACCGCAGATTGTTTTTTTGTAAAATGGTGTAAAGTTGACCGGCACTCAACGCATGGGCTTCATCGCCGTCGGTCAGAAAAAAAATAACATCCGGCTGATGAGCAATTGCTTCGAGTAACGGTTTCAGATGGTCGGTTCCGCCAACCGGCGTGATTCCTTCAACAAATCGTTTGGCGTTTTCCTTATTTTGGTCTGTTGCCTCCATCATTTTTCTGTTCGATCTCCAACAGGAAATATTTTCGTTGTAAAAAATAATGTTGAACCGATACAAATTTTCGAGAGAATCAATACATTGAATCAGTTCCGCTTTGGCAGCCCGAATGGGACGAGCGGCGTATTCGCTCATACTTGCCGAACGGTCAAACACAAAAACAAACGAATTGCCGGTGCCTTCTGTTCCAAAAACCCGCAAAGTTTTTCCTCCGCCTTTTCCATTGCCGAAAGCCGGAAATTTATCTCCGCCGATTTTCGTGTTACCGAGATTGAGAGCACTGAAAACATTGGCGGCTTGACGAGATGCGGAGCGAACACCAATCGCTTCGGGAAGATTTCGACTCAAATCTGTTTCGGAAAGATTACCGTCAAGCATTTTTTCCAATGTCGGAGCCGTTGTTGTTTCATCAACTGCGTTTGGACTGTTTTCGTCAAATTCGTTGTTATTGCCGTCAACATATACTTTGGGGTCGCCGGAATCTTTTTTGAGAACGATTCCGCCCACCCCCAATCGATCACCCGGTGCGGTTGGCGGTTCCGGAAAAAGCCGAAAACAGAACAAAATTAAAAGAAGAACACAAAAATGAAACAAAACCGAACCAATCCATGAGGGAATTTTGATTCGAATAGGAAACCGGTTTTGAGACGATTTTTTTGTTTCCATAAAATTGTTTTTTCCGGTTAGTATAGAGACATAAAGGAAATAAGGGACTTTTTAATTAATTTACTGATGTTACGCACCGTAGTTAAAAAAGAGGTGGGCTATTTATCAAAAAGCCCGCTGGGCGGTCGCGCCGGTTAAGTCTTTATTTTGCCGTCGTTAATCTGATTCACTGTCGGCGAGTACGCCGACGCGACCTTTCAGCGAAAGGTCGCCCACCTCTTTCGATTTTTCGTATGTTTTGTTGACTTTTTACCGACGGTGCGTAACATGAGTAATTAATTTAATCAATTTAATTAATAGGGACACACGGCAATATGTCCCTAGAACGCCGGATTTATTTTCAAGTATTAAGTATTAAGTTTTGCTTTAGCGACAGGTACGGCGTCAACACATTGTTGTGCTGCGATTTTGAGTTCGCTATAGATTTTTGCTGCTTCGTCTGCATTTCCTTGCTTTCCGGCAAGTTCCAACGCGGCACAAAGCGGATGGAGTTTGGACGCGCCGAGAACACTGGCGGTTCCTTTTAACCGGTGGGCGGCTTTACTGACCATTAAAAGATCACCGCTTGCCAGACTGGTTTCCATTTCGGCGGTATCATTTGGAACTTGTACTAAAAACTCATCAAGAACTGATTGGACGACTATATCAGAGCCGCCGCATTGTTCCATTAATGTTTCCATACTGAAAGGAAGTTCACTACTCATTATTTTTGGATCTCCCAATAAAGATAGGTGTTGTATTAAAATAGGAAATTGGCTGAACTCAATCATTGTCCCTTTTGCCATTACAAGGACATTTTTAATCATACATAATTTTCCCGAACACTTCAAGAGTTGCTCCCAAAAATTCCTTCTCTTGAACACGAAATACATAAAAAACACGAAAAAAAGATAAAATCACATTTCGTGTTTTTCGTGCCTTCCGTGTTCAATTGTTTACAGAGCGGAGGAAAACTTATAATCCTACTGATAGGGTAGTAGGATTGCAAGTTTTCCTCCGCCCTGCAAGGGCAATGCGTAACAACCCACCGCAACGCGGTGGGTTAAAGCACACCACAAATTTCGCCCTGAAAGGGCAACGCAAAATGGATTGGCATTGCCCTTTCAGGGCGATTGTTGGGGAGAGACTGTTACCCACCGCGTTGCGGTGGGTTGTTATGCAATGCCCCTAAAGGGGCGGGATAAAAACTTGCAATCCTACTGATTGTGTTTTGGTGTTTTTATTTTTAACCGCAAAAAACGCTATGTTTTTCAATCTGTTTAGAGCGGTCTGGGAGTTTTGAGTGGCATCGTTTTATGTGATTCAAGGAAACGACCAAGGGCGGCATTTCGAACTCCTCGAAACAGTATCGACAATTGGTCGTGCTTTCAATAACCATGTCCGGCTTCTGGACGCGAAAGTTTCACGCTGCCATGCTCATATTCTTTGCGCGGAAGGTCGTTTTCATTTAATCGACAATAACAGTGCCAATGGTGTTTATCTCAACGGCAAACGGAAGAAAAATTGTATTCTAAACAATGGGGATCAAATCCGGTTGGGTCGTACGTTGCTTCTTTTCACGCAAACCGCTGATGCGAACTATTCCGGCAGGAGTGAACCGCCTGATTGTTCGCAGCAATCAACTCAAAGGACAATCGGAACGAGTGGAGCAATTGGTCAGACTCAAACAGACAGAATGAATTTTTCATCGGCGGAGTTCGATGTTTCCGATGAAATTTCCGCGCGATACCGTCCGGTGTTATCTTGTACGAAAAACGGTGATCTTTCGGTAATTTCCGCACACTTGGACATGTTGTACCATACGTTGTCGGCAACAAGCCGGACATTGGAAATCGAAACTCTTTTGCAACAAATATTGGAACATATCGCCGAATGGCTTACGATTGATCAGGGTTGTATTTTTCTTTATGATTCCGAGTTACAGCAATTAGTTCCTCAAACGCAACGGTCTTTTTCCGGCAATAAAGAAAAAGAATCGGAACAATCGTTACAACAGGCGACGAATTGGTCGGTGATTGAGCATGTGATGAAACAGCAGGAAGGAATTTTGACAACTGAACAATGTACGGAAAACAGTTGTGATCAAATCGAGGACAAGGATCAAATGATCCGGGAAATATTGTGTGTTCCAATGTCAGGGCGTTACGGACTGGTTGGAATCATTTACATTGATACGCTTCCGCGTTCCGTTACAGCGAATACTGTTACAGACCGATACTTGACGCAGGATCATCTCCGTTTGATGATTGCCGTTGCCCATCAAACCGCGTTGGCAATTGAAAATATGCGGCTGTATCAAAAAATGATTCAGGCGGAACATCTTGCAACAACTGGACAAACAGTTTCGACTCTTTCTCATCATATCAAAAACATTTTGCAGGGAATTGACGGCGGTTCTTACCTTGTCCGAACCGGAATAAATAATCGCGACGAAAACCTGATTCAGCAAGGTTGGAAAATTGTCGAAAAGAATCAAAAACGAATTTCGCAACTGATTCTTGACATTCTGACTCTCAGTAAGGAACGTGAACCTGATTATAAATTGGAAGATATTACCGGAACAGTGGCGGACGCGGTTGAATTGTTACAATTCCGTGCAAGAGAAGAGAATGTCGAAATGACGTTTAAAGCGGAAACAACTATTCCAAAATTTTTCTTCGATGCGGAACAAATTCATCGTGCGGTTACGAATCTTATTACCAATGGGATTGATGCGGCGAAAGCGAAAATAGATCATATCGAATCAAACAGTTCGGAAACCGATAAAAGTACAAAAACATGCAACAATATTTCAGATGATTCGGACAAAAAACGTCAATCGGGTTTGCTTCGGATTCAGGTTGATTATTGTCGGGAAAAATCAACGGTATTGATTTGTGTTGACGATAACGGGTTCGGGATTCCCAAACCGCAATATCAAGAGTTATTTCATGCGTTTTACTCTCAAAAAAAGGGGCAAGGCACAGGATTAGGGCTTTCTGTTGCGCATAAAATTGTTCAGGAACATGGCGGCAAGATTCGTGTTACGGATTCACCGCTCGGCGGAGCAAGATTCGAAATCGAATTGCCAACCAACTTAAACGTCAAAAATAAATAACCGTTTCCAATTTTAATCCTTATTCAAAGTCGGGGTCTTGAAAAAGAGACGATTGAATATTATAGTAAAAGCAAATAGTAAATTATACTGCGTTAGGGTTATGTTTGATATTTTTCGAGTGATCGAAAATAAGTTTTCGCAACCTCATTTTTAACCTAATTTTCTTAACAAAAACAACCTCAGTAGCAAAAACGGCAAAAAAACACGAACCTCATTACCTCAGTAAAAATTACCAATGAGGTAATGAGGTTGGTTTGGAGGGAATTGATATGCTACTGAGGTTGTTTAGTCAGAAAAATTAGGTTGAAAATGAGGTTGTCGCTAGATTACTTTACGTAATAGGAACAATCCGACGAAGCCTTAAAAATACCAATTTTATGACTAAAGCAGTATACGAATAGTGAAACAAAACATTTTCGCATTTTCCATTTTATTTTAGGGACAAAATTATGCATTATTCTTCATTTCCGGCGACACGTCTTCGTCGATTACGTTATGAGCCGTTGGTTCGTCGTTTGGTTCGGGAAACGGTTCTTTCGCCGGATCGTTTTATTCTTCCGCTTTTTGTTCGTTCGGGAGTGGGGATTCGTCAGGCAATTCCTTCAATGCCCAATCATTTTCAACTTTCCATTGACGAATTGGTTCTCGAAGCCGAACAAGCGGTTTCGCTTGGTCTTGGCGGTATTATTTTGTTTGGGATTCCTGAAACGAAAGATTCCATCGGCAGTGATGCAATGAGTGAAGTTGGAATTATTGCTCGTGCGGTTCGCGCGGTCAAGCAAACGGTTGGGAATAAGTTACTGGTTATTACCGATTTGTGTTTTTGCGAATACACGGATCACGGTCATTGCGGTGTTGTGTACGAAAAACCCAACGGCGGTTTTGAAGTGGACAACGACGCAACACTTGAGAATTTGTTTCGGCAAGCCTTAGTTCATGCGCGTTCTGGAGCGGACATTCTTGCTCCGAGTGGTATGATGGACGGAATGGTTCGGGCGTTGCGAAGTGGTTTGGATCGCGAAGGGTTTTCGCAGATTCCGATAATGAGTTATGCGGCGAAGTATGCCAGTGCGTTTTACGGACCGTTCCGCGAGGCTGCTGAAAGTAGTCCTCAAATGGGAGATCGGCGTTCCTATCAGATGGACTCTGCCGCTGCTGCCGGTCAAGCGGTTCGGGAAGTTCAACTTGATCTTGACGAAGGAGCGGATATAGTGATTGTCAAACCGGCACTTGCTTATCTTGATATTGTCCGGTTGGTTCGGGATCGTTTTGAAGGAGTTCCGATTGCCGCCTACAATGTTTCCGGCGAATACTGCATGGTTCAAGCGGCAGCGGAAAAAGGTTGGATTGACGAAAAGGCAATTGTCCTAGAATCCATGACCGCCATAACAAGAGCCGGTGCAAGTATCATCATAACTTATTGGGCAAAAAAACTCGCCCAATGGTTGTAACTCTTGCCGGCTAATGCCGATGCGACCTTTTAGCAAATAGCAAAAGGTCGCCCACCTTTACAAATTTTTAATAACTGATGTTACGCACCGTAGGTAAAAAGTCCTAATTCTCCCGGATTCGGTGTTTCCCACTGGACTTTTTGTTAAAGGTGAACAATCATTAGGTGGGCAACCTTTTGCTAAAAGGTTGCGTCGGCGATAGCCGACAGTGAATCAGATTAACGACAATAAATTGTGTTGCCCTCCGTTTTGGAGTCGAGTAAAACTCAACCGGCGCGACCGCCCAGCGCCAACCTCTTTTTCGCGAACATTTTATTAGAAGTTCGTTTTGGGATGTTAATCTTTTTTTGTGCGTTGCGCACAAACGAGCCGCCAGCCTTTGATTTCTGGTTTAGAACCTTTTTTCATTTTTGTTTTTAATGTTCTGATTTTGTACGGGAATGCGGCTTCGTCCAGTTTTTTTTGTGTACGGTTTATCATGGTACAAACCGCGTGTCTTTCAATAAAAATCTTTTTCGTTTTGCTCTTCCAAACACAACGTTCAATTTTCGAAATCGTTGCCCGATGATGTTTCGCCGCCCACAGTGTTTTCACAAACCAATACGGTTTTTTCGCCAACCGTAACAAATGACCTTGCCAACGAATCGTTTGTGTTACATCGTTGAAATCAAGCCGAACAACAGGAAATTCCTTTCCCGAAACAGATACCTGAATAATTGTCCACTCTTCGATTTGTAATTCGGAAAGCCGTTGTAACAGAGTCTCTCGTTCTTTCCATATTTCAGAAAGCCGTTGATTCATCGCAATGTCTGCACTGTTGCCGTTGGATAATGATTCAGAATAATCGTACAGAAAAGGGGTAACCACGTAATAACGAGAAAGGCTCTTTTTCCCCGCCGACCAAAGCAGGTGCACAAAATTTGTGCGCGAAAATTCACCCGTGCAAATGACGCAGTACCCCTAACGGGAGCAACGCCACTTCCATTCACACACTGATGAAAGTTCACACGGACAAGCCGTTGGTCTGTGAACTTTTATACTCGTTATTTTGTAGTCTTACTCAATTTCGCAGATTTATTAAAATCGAAAGTGTTATTATAAACCACGAATTGTCACGCTGCAAGATAATAGAATTGCAAGTTTGTAACTGTTCACAAAGAATTAAAATAAAGGTTGGCAATCAGCAGGTAGACAACCTTTCGTAGGTGGGCAACCTTTCGCTGAAAGGTTGCGTCGGCGTACTCGCCGACAGTGAATTAGATTAACGATGGCAAATGATTGTTGCCTTCCGTTTTGGAGTCGAGTAAAACTCAACCGGCGCAACCACCCAGCGGGCGGATTGCCCACCTCTTTTCCACTTCTTTTCCACTTCTTTTCGTCCTAATACTACTTACGCGAGCAGTATTAGGTTATGTACTGGTGATTTCAAGTTAAGCGAATGATGTTAAATAGGGTCTTTATCTGTAATATTAAATAAATTAAAAGGTTTGGTCAATTTTTGTATTTTTGCGAAAATTTTTTGATTCGATTTTAAATTGGAAAATTTTTTCGTCTTGTTGAAAATTGGCGGAGCGGGTAGAATGAAAATAGTAAAAGTGTT
>JAISBG010000104.1 GCA_031266315.1 Planctomycetaceae bacterium
TTGTGTGCCGTGATGCGGGAACGGATACGCCCCATATTATGCCCGCAACTCTTATGTCGCTTTTTTCCGGAATCAACATGCCGGAATTTTACAAAGGCGATCAGCATAAACAGTTGATGAAAGCCATTGCCGACGGACATTTCACTCAGGAAGATCGGCATCTTCCGGGAATGTTCATCGTCAATCAGACAACCGCAAACTTAAACGGCGGACATCTTTTCAAAATGAATGCGTTGAAATGCAAGGATTTGACCGAAGGTATTATGCTCGGTCGAAAAATTGTACAAGAATATAAATTGTTCTATCAAAAGTACATGCCGGGTTGCGAAAATATCGAACTGGTGATTACCGCAAACGTCATTGGTGTACGGGAATCACGCCGTATTCTCGGTGAATACGAATTGAATTACGATGATTACATGGAACGCCGGAAGTTTCCCGATCAAATCGGTATTTTTTGTAAGTTTATTGATATTCACCCGTATGATACGTCAAAAGAAGAGTGGGAACGTTTTAGTTCCGAAGCCGGATATATTCGTAACGGGACGCAACGTTCCAGTAAATATGAAGTTGGAGAATATTTTGGGATTCCTTACGGAATTCTTGTTCCAAAAGGTTGGAAGAATTTTTGGGTTGCCGGACGTTGTGCGTCAAGCGATGTCCGCGCTCACGGTTCCATCCGTGTTCAACCGGCATGTTCCATGATGGGGCAAGCAGCAGGAACCGCAGCCGTCCAATCCATCAAAACCGGTCAACCCGCTAACGAGTTGGATACCGAAATGTTGGTTTTAACGTTGCGAAAAGCCGGCGCCTATTTGCCGCAAGATTCTTTGACAAAAAAGATGACTCGGAATGAAACATAAATTTGCTGCCGTTAAGATCGGCAAACAAGATACGAAAAACGGAGTAGCCCGATAGGGCTTAATTTCATAACCGCAGGTCTTTGACCTGCGGTTACGCAAATTATTACCGTTCAGGAACAAGACTTAAATCAATCTCTTCAAATCCGAATTTCAACGCCGGTGATTCCGGTTTGAGACGAAAATCGAATTTATCAGGATCAACAAACATCGGATCCGCATAAACCGAATTATTATCGTAACCGCGTTTTTTCCAATCATCAAACGAACCGCCGCCGAATTTGACTTCGCCGACTTTCAAATTCGGATTGTAAAAAACGTTCCAATTTGATTCGAAATTCCGTTTTCGGTCGGAACCGTCCGGTTGATTGGGATTGGTGTAATATTTGTACTCTTTATCATTCCAATCACCGCTGAACAATGTCCCTTCCTTCCAATAAATAATATTGTTCTCAAAATACAAACTCGGATGTTTTTCACCGCGTGTCCGGTTGATCTGATCTTTTCGTCCCAACGCGAAAATATTGTTGCGGATTGTAATTTCCTTGCTGTAGTGCATATCGTAACCGGCAAATTTTGTGTTGTAAACGATATTCTTTTCAATCAAAATTCCGGTAGAACCTTCGTCGTTGTAAATTCCCCAACCGCCGTATTTGTTGGCGTCAATGTCGTGAATCAAATTGTTGCGAATAATCGTTCCGGGCGACGGTCCTAAAGTATAAACCGCACCCATATCGGACAATAAACCTTGACCAATATGATGAATGTGATTGTGTTCAACAATATTGTCACGGGAAATACTTCGGCTGTATCCCCAAACCCAGCCGAGCGAAATTCCGGTATAATATCCGTGGTGAATATGATTCGCGGCAATCGTGTTTCCGCAAGAATTTTGTACGATAATTCCGACCGCCGACGGATAAATTTGTCCGTAGTTTACAATTTCGTTTCGTAAAATGTTATTGTTTTTCGTATGAACCAGCGGATGAGAACCTGCTCCGCCGCCGTTGATGCGGATTCCTCCTGCGGCAAGATTTTCAAAACGGCAATCGGCAACATCGACAGAAGAACAACCGGATTTCAACTCCATTCCGAATGTTCCGAGATTTGAAAACGTACATTCCATAAACGTACATTTTTTTACGCCGGTCAGATTAACAGCGGCGGCAACTTCCGACGAACCTTGATGATCATTGACCTTACCGGGCGGAAGTTCGAAATTGCAATATTGAAACGAAATATTTTTGAAATGAATACCGGAAACGAAACTGTTGTCCGCAGGCTTGCCGTCGAACCGCAAAAGTTCTTTGGCAAACGGAGCAATAATTTCAATTTTGTTCAAATCTTCGCCTTCCTTCGGCATGTAATAAATAATTCCCGTAACTTTATCAAGATACCATTCGCCGGGTTGATCAAGGGCTTCGAAAACATTTTCGACAATATATCTTGCGCCGTCTTCGGAAAAATCGTCGGTGAATGTTTTACCGCCTTTATATTTGAAACGAACAATATTCTTTTCCGTATCAACCGACTCAATCGGCAAATGATTATCGCTCCAAAAATAATAAACAATCACTTCAACATCGTCAAGATTTTTCCAATTCGGATTAATATCGTTCGGTTTAAACTCAAAGGATTGGCAATCGGTATGATAATGAACGGTTTTTGGTGTTCCTTCGGGGCAAGCGGCAACACGGTAAAAATTTTCGTTTGGAGTTTTGGCGCGTTGCCGAAGTTCTCCGCCGACATAAATTTGACGGAACGACCATTTTCCGTCTTTCACTTCGGGAATTTCGGCTTGCCAGATACCGTTTTTGTACGGTTTCCAGTTGGTAATTGTCCGGCTTCCATCGATAATTCCATGACCTGTTACGGTAAGCCCGGAATCTTGCGGCGTTAAAATGATCGGCGTTTCAATCCGATGTTTTCCTTTGACGGACAAATTTTTAATATTCTTGTTTCGGGTAATTTCCAATCCTTTGGCAATTGTTGCAACGGCATTGGCTTCGGACAAACCGTCGTTAGCATCATTCCCTGACAGCGCAACGAAAACCGTTTCCTGCTCTTTAACCGGCAACTTCATTATTTCCGGTTCCGCAAACAACAAACCAGCCGAAAGAAAAATAAATAATATCAAAATAATTCGTAACATTTTTTGTCTCCCTAATGTAAAGACCTGTTTTTCAATAGACAGTTACATAAATATTTACTTTTATGTTTTTTAGGATTGGCAAGGTCTTTATTTTCAAACAAAATTTTCATAGTGTATGAATTAAAAAGCTGATTAACTAAACATGTTAATTAAATTATAAACATGGCAGTAAAAATAACAAGGGTGTATTTTACAATTGCTTTCTGTTTACTCGCCACTAAAAAAGAATCGGCTATGATTCGCAGAAACACCTGCAAACCGCCAGCCGAACATGGAACACTTTTTGTAATATTTCAGTGGAATTTTCGTTAAAAATTTCTAAAAGTAAGCAAACATAAGGTAGGCAATCTTTTTGCTGAAGTGTTGCCTACCTTTTGAAACACCATCTCTTATAGAGACGCACGGGGCTGTGTGTTCCAACAGAAGTAGAAATGACCTTTTCTTACACCTACACCTTTAATTGTTACCAGCCCGATGATACCGATTAGCATGATTAATAAGGTTGCTGGTTCTGGAGTTGCTGCTGGTGGTGTGAAAGAGTCGTCGTATTTTCTTTCCGTATCAATTTCA
>JAISBG010000110.1 GCA_031266315.1 Planctomycetaceae bacterium
ACCGAATCAACCCGATCTAAAACCGGCAAACCAAGATTCGACTCGACCCAATGAAGCAGATTTCGCAACGCGCGTGGAGCCGGATTTGTTTCACCGTGCGACAAAAGCCCAAGAAAAACACAACCGCGATGTCCTCCCTGATCCGCATTTTTTTGGAACGATTTCAATTCCGTAACTTGATCCCGATATTTTCGTTCGGAATCTAACGCATACGTCAGGATATTAAGACCGATTCCAAGACCCGTTTCAATTTGACGGGAAACATTGGGCGAATATAAATCGTTTCGCCCGTCCAAGCGGGCAATTTCCCAAAGACATGAAAGCGGCGGTTTGCCTTCAACTGCCGGAATATAAACAACATTCGTCCGGCACGCGCTTGTGATTCCTTTAATCGGGCGGCGTTGTTCCGGTTCAATAAATGTTTCAATTGACCAAATCGGGTGAGACGGTTCCAGAAAAGCGAGTTCGTAATCCGGTTCAGGAAAAACCAGACGCATCAATTCATGAAATCCCGTATCGAAATTTTTATCATCTTGTGAGGATTCCGCAACAATAAAACCGCCCTGATCAAGGTAAGTACGGAGTTTTGCGGCAATCATTTTTGTTTCCGTATCGTTTCCGGCAAGCGGTGTTCGGTTTCCTGAAAAATAAAGAACCGGAGACGAAAATAATTCTTCGTTTGCGGCTTTGCCCAATTCGAGATATTGCCAGCCGAGCGGGAAATCCCAACGCGAACCGGCAAACCGTAACAAATGGTCAATATCGTACGGATGTTGGTTTCCTCCATAAGAAACGGGAAATTCTATTTTTGAAACGACAATCGGTTCGCGCCCTTTGGCAAGAAAACTGACCGCGCAAGCCGTTTCCAGAATCGTTTCACCGGAACGATCAGCCCAATGAGTCCGATGTTCCCGAAGTTGTTGGAGGAGCGACATTGTTCCTTCCCGATACCAATCATATCGACCAATGTAACGCTGACCCAATAAACGTCCCACATTTTCGACAGCAAATAAATTATAATGAACCCAATGCATTCCATGAATTTTGTCCGAATTTAAGTTATTGATATTCCACCATGCAGGACCCGTTTGAAGTTGCCGGATCAACGATTTGTCCAATGAAGTCAGCGCGTGATTTATCTTCGTAAAAACATGATGAGGGTCCCATTGCCCGCATCGGATTTGATCGCCTTCAACCCGAAATCGTCCCGAATCATGGATTCCTGTTGCAAGAATCAATGAGATAATTCCCGCGTTTGTTGTACAAGAATGAGCATCGCCGCTTCCTTGAGATAACGGACGATAACCCCATGAACCGTCACTGTTTTGTGTACGTTCCCAGAAACGCCGTATCTGTTCCCAAACATCACGCGGAACAGTAATTCCGTTTTGCTCCGCTTCGTACAAGGCAAGCCCGACATAATAAGTTTCAAACGTACTGTAATGCCGAAAACCTGAATTGTATTGCCAACCGCCTTGACCATTGGAGCCGTCATTGACTTGTTGTTGCAAAAACCATTGGACGTTATGTTCCAGAAGCGGTCGGTCGGACGGGTCTCCGTAACGAATAAGGGCAATGGTTTGTACCGCAACCGGATAAGTGTCGCGAATATTTTCACCTGCCCAATACCGGCGAAGAGCCTGAACTCCGCGAACAAGAGAAGAATCCTTTTTTGAAACACCCGCATCAAGGAATGATAACACACACATTGCAGTGGCTCCAAGAGTATGACCGGGAACTTCGTATTGCCATTGTCCGTCGGGATTCTGCTGACTTTTAAGATATTGAACCCCGTTGTCAATTGCCGCAACAATCCGGCGTGAATCAATCGTGGAAACATTATCCCACTCAAAATCCGACTCAATATCCGAACCCGATATTGTTGATACAAATAGGATAAAAATAAAAAAAACTAATATTCGCATAAAAATTGTCTGAATTATACTGTGTTAGGGTTGTATTTGGTATTTTTCAAGTTTCTAAATAATTATTTTCCAGATTGATCCGAAAAACCGAATAGCCCGATAGGGCTTTATTCTCGTAACCGTAAATCATCTGTTTCGTCCCCCATTTTCCACTATCCACTATCAACTAAAAAAGGTATTCCCTCTTGTACTTATTGGGTTGTTGTTGTACATTCATGCTTAGCTTTTTTTACGTTCACGGATTGGTGTGAAAATGGAGACAACTGTTTATCGACTGTTTGACTAATATAGTATGATAACGGAACGTTGTTGTTTCGTAAAGTGCCTGCCGTTAAAAATAACAAATATTCGTTATGAACATCAAAACATTCCGTGCTGATACCTTACAGGAAGGGCTTCGCCAAATACATGAAGAATTGGGCGAAGACGCTAAAATTTTGCATACTCGAGAAGTGGAAACATCTCGATTGTTCGGATTTTGTCGGCAACGTTTTTTTGAAATTACGGCTGCGGAACATTATGACGATACGGCGCAACAAAAAACGAACCATTCTACGGAACAACCGCTTCAAACAAATCCGTATGAAGCCTTATTGACGCCGCCGGTTCCGCCGTATTTTTGTTCGGAAACGGTGTTGCGGTCAACTCCAAACGCAGATACTCAAAAAACATCATGGCAACCGGTTCCGCTGGGCGTTTGGAGTCAACTCACATTGGAACAACTCAATCCGACAATTTTACAACGAAGTCTTATTGCTTTATTTGCAGAATCTGTTCGGTTTGGCGGTCCGATTGATTTGCTGGACGGCAAACGTAAAACTGTTGCGTTTATTGGTTTGACCGGAGTTGGCAAAACCGCGACAA
>JAISBG010000148.1 GCA_031266315.1 Planctomycetaceae bacterium
ATGGAATCTGTACAAAAATATTCCGACCAACTCCGCTGACCTTTGGGCGGAATCCTGTTTTTTGAAATTTCAATCGCTTGCCCATGAAGCCGATCTCGATTCGGAAAAAATCGAAACACTTCATGAATTTGCAACGGAAATCGAACAATATGTTGTTCTCGCTCCGCTGTTTCAACATCTCAAACGACGTGCCTGTTTACGGTCATTGGATCGTATTCGTAAACCGATGAAAGATCAAGAAGAAAAGAAGGAAAATTCGGAGCAAAAATTGCCGGACATTTCCAAAGCGGAGGAATATTTGATTTCCGCGAATCGGTTGTTCGCGGATTTTTTGAAAAAATATCCCAACGAAGACAATATGAAAATCGCCGAAATATTTCTTGACACAGTTAATCTTTTTCGTTCAAATTTTCCCGATTCGAATCGGTTGCCCGAAGCCGTTGAGCTGTTGCGAACCGTTTTCATTGATGTACAAAAAGATGTATTAAAAAACGTACCAAAAGATGTACCCAAAGATTCCGATCTGATTATTAAGGAATACGCTGAAATTTACGAAGGAACGTTGCGGCGGCAGGAAATAATCGGTAAACCAATGCCGATTTGGGGAACCGATATAACCGGTAAAATATTCGATGAAAAATCGTTGGACGGTAAAGTTGTCCTGCTTGATTTTTGGGCGACATGGTGCGGTCCTTGTATCGGCGAATTTCCGCAGTTGAAAAAACTTTACGAAAAATATCACCGTAACGGTTTTGAGATTATCGGTTACAGTGTTGATGCCGACATCAAAAAACTGACCGCTTATCTGAAACAAAATCCGTTGCCTTGGAAAATTTTATCGAAGGAAACAACAAAACAAGCAGGATTACCCTCATTATCCGGTTATTACGGAGCGAAACAAGTTCCGGTCGTCCTGTTGCGCGATCAATCCGGTAACGCCATCCTACTCGATGCACGCGGTGAAAAACTTGTCGAAATGCTGGAAAAAATTTTCGAGAAATAAATAATTATTCAATGGGAATTTCTAATAATTCCTTTTTACCACAGAAAAAAAGATTTTTTTGAATTTTTTGACTAATTAGAATACACAAAACTCTAATACTATTATTTCTTTATTTTATGTATTTTAAGCGGTCAAAACATTAATCAAAAAAATTATCTCTGTGTCCTCTGTAGTAAAAAAAGTATTTTGAGAGTTACCATACGGTATTGATCTGCAAAACCGAATAGTCCGATTGGGCTATTCGGTTTTGCAGATCAATCAAGAAAATAGTTATTTGGAAAATACCCAATATAACCCTAACGCAAAATAATTACTTTATTTTTTCCTATTTTTTGATTAATTCGACGGCGTTTTCATTGAGGGGCATAATATAATAGTCGCGGAATAGACAACCTTGATTCCCGCCGCCGTGAAGTTGGAGACCGGTTTTTCCTTCTTTGGCACATGAAGGATCGTCAATGTCAACAATTGTCCATCCGTTAAGAAATGTAGTCAGATGATCTCCGACTGCAACTGTTCCAACTTCATTCCAGTCGGCAGTTTTGTATTTTTCTTTTGCCAGTTCGACATTTTTGGCAACCCAACCTCGTCCTTGAACTTCCCAGAGTCCGGCAGTGTCGCCTCCAACTGCAATTTCACATTGAAAACCTTTGAGCCAATAAGGTTTATCCACTTCTTCCGCACGAAAATAAAGACCGCTGTTTCCAGTGATCATTTTGAAGGAAACTTTAGCAGCGAAATTTTTGTACGATTCTTTGCTCAACAACATTCCATCTTTGGGTTGTCCTTCTTCGGTGGTACCGCGAAGCGAACCGTCGTCTTGAATTTCCCACTTTCCAACCGGTTTGGTTTCGACCTCTCCGAATTTTTTATCAGCGTACAATAATATCCAGGGAGTAGGCGGAAGTTCTTTGATTTGGATATTCCGCCACCGAACTTGTCCTTGTTCGCCGGAATGAACTTGGAGTCCAAAAATTCCTTCATTCGATTCAAGATCGTTGAAGTCGGTGATTTTTTCGCCGTTTAACCATGTTTTGATGGACGTACCGACGCATTGAATTACGATTTCGTTCCAGCCGTCTTTTTTGAACACCTGATCGATTTTTGTTTGCAATTCCGGTGTTTGCGGAATAAGGTAACGATTTCGGCGGTGTTCATCATAAATATTGGCAGTATCTTTTTCGGGCAGGATTTCACACTGATAACCGAAGAGCAATTCTTTTCCGTCTTTTGACCGGACATCGGAGCGGAACTGAACGCCGGAATTACATTCGGTGTCGTATTTAACATCAAATTTCAGAATAAAATTGGAATATCTTTTTTCCGTACACAAAAACGTGTTGACACCGGGACCGCGTTTTCCGACAAGAGAATCGCCTTCAACAGTAAAAGTTGCATCGCCGCCGCGTTTGACCCAACCGTTAAGCGGTTTACCGTTTTCGAACCATGAAACACCGGGTTGCGGAACCAGCAACGGTACAAAACCTTGTTCGTTTGCGGCAACAGCAAAAGAAACAGAAAAAGCAAGGGAAAAAGTCAAAAAAATACACGTTAAAGCAATGGTTTTCATCGAATTTGTTCTCCTCAAAAAGGTTTTAATGAATTACTCAAAGTGAATTGCAACTTGTAACCGTTTGCAATCATTTGAAGGATCGAATATTTATAGCATATCTTAGAATAAACTAAAAGATACCAAAATCAATGGAAACAGAATTTTTGTTAAAGATAGGCAATCATCAGGTGGGCAACCTTTTGTAGGTGGGCGACCTTTCGCTGAAAGGTCGCGTCGGCGTACTCGCCGACTGTGAACCAGATTAACGACGGCAAATGATGTTGCCAACCGTTTTGGAGTCGAATAAGACTCAACCGGCGCAACCGCCCAGCGGGCGGATTGCCCACCTCTTTTCGTGTTTAAAACAAACTTTTCAATGCTTGGACACCTAATCCGGTGAATCAGAAACTTTATCTGTGATCGCGTTGGCGTTAGCCGATTTATGGGCAAAATACCCGTATCCCAAAGTAAAAAATCGAAAAAATCAAAAAAATTCTTATAAATTGCCTAACCGATACTTGTCCTTTAATCAGAATCTGCTACACTTAGGACTTGTGGGAAACTTACCCAATTTTAATATTTTTTCGGGGTACCCTGTGGGAAATCTGCCCAAACGTGTTATAATAGTTTTAATCAATGCGATAATGTCCTTGAAGTCATTGGAAAAGCAGCATTGAAAAAAGCGGCACTGAGAAAATATTTCACGGGTTCCGATTTCCATGTCCGAAGCAATACAACTAATTTTAGGCGAATTTAGCCGTAAACTGGATGACCGGTTTCGTTTAACACTTCCCGGAGAATTTGAGGAAGTGTTCAAACCGGAAGCCGGAAAATGTGTAATTGCTAAAGAACGACCGGGTTGCCTTTCCCTTTGGGACGAAGAAACATGGAAAACAAAACTTGATGCTCGTGTCGATTTGATTCAGCAACGTTTCAAACTGGGCGACTTAGAACAGAAAATGCCGGAATTGCAAGTGCTCGGACGGCTTTTATCAACACGGCACCGTGAAATTAAACTGGCAGAACGCGGTCGAATTGTGTTGCCGGAAGGATTTCGTGAGTTTCTCGCAGTCGAACCGGGAAACGAAGTCATGGTTGTTGGTGCTGCCGTTTGTATTGAAATTTGGCAACCGCAAAAATGGTTTAACTACATCGAAGGAGAAATACCGGAATTTAGAACTTTACTGGATACATTATCTCATTAAATTAAAAAATTTCCCTCAAATTCCCATTCAATATCAAAATAAATATCGGATTTGATAATTACACTAAAGTTGTTTTAAAATTCACGAAGCCGGACACGGTAAACGCAGCATCGCGGAGCGTTTATTCAAGGGCGAAGCCTATCGCCCATACCGGCTACGGTATAGCGTATTCAACTTGATACTATGCTGTCAGGAACACCCGAAGTGATTCGTTTTTACCCCTCGGTCGTCACCCGAACAAAGGAATGCAAGTCTTTTGTAAACGAATCCGCAAAAGAACGTTGGAGAGACGTTTTTTTAATCGGGTTGTTCCCGACAGTTTTTTTATACCGCAACCGGTAAGGCAATCCGATGCCGCTTCAATACATAAAACGTCTTCAAATGGTTTTTGATTTCGCGGATTTTTCGTTTCCTGTGCTGAAACTTCCGTTGGGTTTTCGGTATGTTGAGTGGAATCCTGAAATGTTGGAAATTCACGCGGATATTAAATATCGCGGTTTTCGCAACGATTTGGATGCCCGAATTTTCCCGACGTTTCGCAATTACCAACAATGCGTGAACCTAATGAAATCAATTTCCGACAGCCCATCTTTTTTACCGGCGGCAACTCTTTTAATCGCCAACGGCAATGAAGAAGGTCTTTTTGAATATGTTGCTTGTATTCAAGGAATGCGTTTTTCCGGTGAAATTGGAGCGGTTCAAAACATTGCGGTTTTGCCTGATTATCGTAATCGCGGAATTGGTCGTGCACTTCTTCTTGGTTCCCTGCTAGGGTTTCGGCAACACAATATCCGTCGTGTAACATTGGAAGTTACGGCAGAAAATTTTCCGGCAGTCAAATTATATACCCATGTCGGTTTTAAAACCTTCAATGCCCATTTTCTCAGAATTTTCGAATAAATAATTTTACGGTTTGCGCCGCAAACAATTGACCTTGCGTTTTCGTAATATTTCAGTGGAATTTTCGTCAAAAGTTGGTCAATGTCAGGTGGGTGATGTTTTAGCAAAACATCGCCCACCTTATGATTGCTTACCTTTAATGAAAATTCTGCTAATTCAATACTCCGTGTTGCACTTCGTTTGCGCGGGGTTCTCCACGTGAAAGTCCTACGGACTAAAAATCATGAATAAACTCTTCACCTTGACTTTGATTCATCTTAAACCGTTACTTTTGACCTACGATGCGTAACTGGAGTAATTACTTAAAATCGTTTGGTTTTATTCCTTTTTTGCTTGTGCCGAATCCCATTGGCAACGGCTCGTAATCTCCGACAATTTCGACATTGGCGCGATTAGGAATTACCGTTTCGAGACCCGCAAGGTAATACACGGCGTTGACCAATAATCTCCGCAATCCTTCACATTCAAAATCTTGCGAAGAACCAATCGTCATTGTGAACGCTTTACCGGTTTTACCTCCGTCAATTTTGTACGTTTTCGTCCAGGCGATTGGCATCATGGGTTCGTTTTTTTGTCCTGCAACCGGTTTGTCGGTTGGTTTCATTCCTTCGAGAACCTGACCGAGAATCAACGGCACCGAATCACCGGGCAACGGTAAACGAACCCGATAAACATCGGTAAAACCAAAAATATCTTCACAACCACGAACAATCGGAGAATCTTTTTGTTCCGGTACGATAATTCCGCGAGTTGCCTCGTGACCGTGATTCCCGTGATGA
>JAISBG010000167.1 GCA_031266315.1 Planctomycetaceae bacterium
CCAAATATCACTGGCGGGACACATCACACCAAATTCAACTTTACGACCATCTGCTTCATGCCCTCCCCAACGTTCAAACCAACAAGAACCGTCTTCTTTTTTCGCAACACCGGGTAATGCTTCTTTTGTAAAAAGCCAATCTTCGTTTTTTCGATCCAGCCGATCCCAAATTCGACCGTTAATGTACGGCATAACAAAAAACTTATTATCTTTTTGAATTTCCGCAACAGCCGATTTAAACCCTTTTCTCGTAGGAAAATAATGAGGATAATCGTTATCAAATGGAATTTGATGCCACCCGTAACAATGGATACCGACAGGTACTTTTAGCGGTGTTTGAAATTTTTGAAATGTTTCGGGAAATTTTGGTATTTTATACCAATACTGCATCCAAACAGCAAGTTCTTTTATCCAAAGCGGTGTATCGGTTCGACCTTCGGTACTGATTTTTGTACGCGGATACCACGATGCTTCGCGGCGAACCCAATCTCGATACATTATTGCCGCATCAAACCAATCACCTTGATATGATTCCAAAACAATTTTACAAGGAGTAAACCTTGAATTAGTTTGACCGCAATTTTCGGCTTGATAAATTGAAGAAATACCAACGGTACTACTTTTTGTATCAACATGAAAAATTTGTTGTTTAAATGAAGCATCAACATCATGAGCAGCAATATAAAAACCAATACGTTTCGATTTTTCTTCGGCATCGTTCCAAACCGCATACCATGGCATTGATAAATGAGTGCTGGGATAACGATGCTCCCAATGGAAATCCTGATGAAACAGTTGATCGATAACAATTCCTGAAACACGCGGATAAAATCCTTTCATTTTAGAACCAAACGCTTTTAATCGGATTGGCATTAATGCGGCACTTTCCAGTGTTAAATTGTCCAGTAATTGAGCATTTTCAAACCACGTTACGGAAATCGACGATTGATCGTACCATGCGGTATTTGTTTTTTCTGTACCGGTTTTCTGCCGTGACTGAACCAGTAATCTCAAACGAACTTGTTCACCGCCGAGAATATTTGAAACTCCTGTAAAAGTCAACAAAATTTCACGATCTTTTGATGTTACATCAATTTTGTTCCAACCTTGATCCGATACCAACGGAAGTAATGTAAAACCGGATTTATCTTCTTTTTCTTTTCGAAGATTGACGGTGAACAGAGATTGCGGTTCTGCTGGTGTTAATAAGGTCAATGATGAAATGTCAACCAAAGCGATAAGACGAATTCCATGACCATTTTTTGTAATAGTTTTTTCGAGTAACATGCCGAGATTATCCGAAGAAATAGTAATCAAACATTTATCATTTGTTTGATCTATTTCCGGTAACGTATTTTTGGCAATATTGATCCAATTTTTCACTGTTTGATTTTGTAATGGTTTCTCTGTTGCCAACACAGAAGAAAACAATAACAAAAAAATGAGTGTTCCTAGAAAAATAAAGTGTTTCATCGTCATAATTTCTTAGTTTACAGGGTTTTATTGAAATAATCGCGAAACGTTTGCCGCAAACAACACGGCAAAAAAATACAACGCAGTGGAATCAAATTCAATGTTTACATGAAACAAAAACTGAATCTTCAAGTGTGAGGAGTATAAAGATTGAAGTTTTTCAATTGGTCAATAAAGAACTTCAATCGTGATGTTGTGAGGGTTTATTGTTGGTTTTCAGTGTTCCCTCACAACATCGAAGTTCGAAGTAAAAGTTCTTCTTAAAGTCCTTTACTTTCTTTACCGTCGATACTTCCAAAGGCTCCCCAAACACCAAATGGAGATTCACCGGAAAGTGTACAGTTATTCCCCGTCGATAACAACGTTCCGGCATCAACTGTTTCACTAATAAATCCGCCGCTGGTATCCGCACGAACAACATTGACTCCACCGGAATGATAACTCGTTGGAGGATTTATCATTGGGTAACGGGCATCAACAGCAGAAAGACACGAAGGAGCATTGGGCGGTAAAATCGTGTTCGTCCAAACACAAATTGGATAAGCTGTAGTCCAATAGATTCCACTAAAATTATGAATCGTAGTAACGAGAGTTACACTGTACTCATTTTTGTCTTTCGTATTCAGACAAAATATCGGTTTAAAATCTGTTTCACAGTCAACAGTGGCATTAAATACGTCTGTTACCGCGACGGCGTATGATTCTTTAATTCTCCGTCCACTGGTTTGGCTAATGACCCGTTCACTGAAAAATAACGAGTTACTCGTACCATCATTAATGGCATTTAACCCCAACCATCCACCGATGCCAAATGGACCGCGATTCTTTCTATCAAATGTAGTAGCATTAACAATATTAACAGTATAATCTCCACTGCTGTAAACATAGTTTGTACAGCCGATTTCTGTTGCCGTTTTCCGGGAACTGTTGGCATCAGAAGGACAGAGCAAGAAATCATACTTACTTTGCATCATAGTGGTAACATTAGGATCCGATGCAATGGCGGCATTCGTTGGATTGTTGTAACTACCAGTAGCATTAGCTTCCAAAATATCATGGGAAGTCAACGTGCTATAAGCCGTTGATTGCTCAATGAACGGGAGAATCCAAACAAACAAACTCCAAGCTCCTCTGACTAGGTCAGTTGGTACCGGCGCTACAGGACGCCCACAGGGAAGCGAGTTGTGAATATCATGGTAGTTGTGGACGGCAATTCCGATTTGCTTGAGTTTGTTCGAACATTGCATCCGCCGCGCCGCTTCCCTCGCTGCCTGAACCGCAGGCAACAACAGCGCAATTAATACTCCGATAATCGCAATCACTACCAGAAGTTCCACCAGTGTAAATCCGTTGCGACGTGATTTCGAACGGAAAATACTACTGAGACTCGGCATGAAACATGCCATGAGACTTGTCATAAACCATGACAAAAGATTACACGAAAATTCGTACATCACATTTCTCCTTGAATAAAGAGTGTTAAAAGTTTTTTCTGCTGTCATACGTAACAACAGAAACATTCTATTTATAGGTCGAAACATCAATTTCCAATGACGTTTCTCCCGAAACAGTTCGTTTTAAGGGTGTTGTAGTGATCGATGCTAATTTTTTGGGAATGATTCTTAGCGAATCGGTTTTTGAATCGATTTCTTTTTGTCGGGTTTCGAGTTGCGGCGATGTCAATTTCATTTGCTCATCTAACGACAACGGAGGAAGACCGGTATCAATAACTTCAACAAGTCGAATCTTGTATTCCCCATTCGGAACGCCTTCTTTTGAATAATCGCCTTGCTTTGTTCGCATCAAGGCAATTCCAGAAGAGTTTGTCGTTCCTTCAACAACAATATTGGGAAACGGAGCGTCAGGAAATAAATTGACGACAACTCCAACAAGCGGGGATGTTCCGTTGGTGATTTTGATCTGACAAGAAGAAGTTACGGGAAAATTTTTCGGAACAGGAACTCCGCCACAACCTGACAAAAACAAAACTATCGTCAACAGAAACAATAACTCCAAAAAGTGTGTTCCTAGAAAAATAAAGTTTTTCATCGTCATATTTCCTATTTATAAGGTTTCATTGAAATAATCGCAAAACGTTTGCCGCAAACTACACGTCAAAAAAACTCAACGTAATGGAATCAACTTCAATGTTTACATGAAACAAAAATAGAGGTTATACTGTATTAGGGGTGAATTTGGTATATTTCAAGTTTCTAAATAATTATTTTCCTGATTGCTCCGAAAAACCAAATAGCCCGATAGGGCTTTATTTTCGTAACCGCAGGTCTTTGACCTGCGGTTACGAACCAACGAAACCACTGCCTGAAAGGCAGAATTTTAAGTCGTTGCCGTGTTAAGTTCTGCCTTTCAGGCAGTAGGCTGTTTGTCGTTACACCGCAGGTCAAAGACCTGCGGTTATGAAAATTAAGCCCTATCGGGCTATTCCGATTTTTGTACCTGTTAAGTAAATAGCCATACAAATTTTTAACAAAAATTACACTGAATCGTTATGAAAATGCTAATTTTATGACTAACACAATATAAACAAATTTTTGGGGGAAGAAAAATTTCCCCCTATTTTAATTTTGTATCTTTTAGTTATTTCAATGAAATAACCGAAATCGTATGAGGGGCATCAAATTTTGTATTTTTTAATCCGGGAGATGCCGCGTCAAAATTAGCAATATACATTTTGCCGTCCACAACCACACATTCGCATGGTACATCCAGTAAACCGTCTGTGCCGTCAGTATCACCGTTTTCCCAAACCGTCCAGCAACGGACATGCGTTTGTCGTCCACGACGGTCTTGACGAAGCGGAGTCATTGCGCGGATTGCGTTTTCTTGCGGGTCGTTGATGAAAATCAATTTTGAAACCGGATCGAAAAAAATACCGTCACAACATCGATAACGGTCATCGTCCAGAATTTTGATACATTTTATGGAATCATCGGTATTTACTGTTACGGCATACATGACGCCGTCGCCGCAGTTACCGAAATAGATTACGCCTTTATCATCAACCGTCATTCCATCCGCACCGGCAGGCGATTCCCGTCCAACTTTTTTGACGGATTCCTTGACAACCAGATGTTCGTCCCGACCATTCGGTAACACTTTTAATGGTTCTTTTTGTTTGAGAATTTCATCTGCTTTGAACCGCCAAAGTCCGCCGATTCCGAAATAACCTTCCAAATCAAGACACGTATCTGTAACCCAAAGTTCGTTGTGATGCCACAAGATCGCGTTGGGATGTTTCAAGCCGACAATTACCGGTGTTATAACTCCAGTTGGTTTACCGCATTTCATTTCAACCTTCAATATTCGCGACTTGTGATTTTTGTTATGAAGATACTGATTGTCGCAAACGTAAAGATTACCGTCAGGAGCAAAAGCAAGACCCATTGGACCAGTTTGACCGGTTTCCTCAAAAATGGGATATTCCAACACCACTTCAAACGCCGCCGTCTTGGGATCAATCATCACGAGATAACCGCCTTCATGATTACCCTTTTTACGGTTTGCGTCCATGTTATTGAAGTTCGGCACATTGAGAAAAATCTTTCCCGTTTTTGCACAATAAGTCAATCCGTCGGGATTGTGCAAGTGATTCGGTAACGATAAAAATAACTTGGGACGGTATTTTTCATTGTTACCGATATTACCGTCCGGTAATTTTTGTACTGTTACAGGATTTATTTGTTTCCGTAAATTTTTGAAAATTTGAGCGTCAGCATCGGTGATGATCAAAACGCACAAAAAGGTGAAAGCCCAAAATCCGGTCATCAATTTTTTGTTCATTTTTTTATTCATTTTTATTGGTGTTGTTAAAGTTGTTGAAATTATTAAAAAAAAAAGTTAAATGTTTCATTTAGTTTTTTGTTTCTCGTCAACAGCGATATAATCCAGCGGAAGACGGTTAAAAACACGGGCTAAAACAGCGATATGAAAATCACGACTATCTTTAAAATCATCAATAGGTTTGGAAAGATAAAAAGAAATCGGTTGTCTCAATGTGTTGGCGTATGGCGGTGCAAAATCATTGATTCCGAATTTTTGTTCCTCTGCGTCGGAAATAATTTTAAGTAGTTGTTCCTTTCCTTCAATATTTGCCGTACACATAACCAATTTTGTTTGCGGACGGAGAAGGTTACGTATTTTTTGTATTCCTTGAGGATCGCCAAATTCACTTTGTAACATATCGATTTCTTTCAAAAGGGAAGTTTCTTTGTATTCTTCACTGTTGATTTCGTAAGATGACAGCCAGATGAGGCAATTTGGTTTTACTCGTTTTGCTGTTGTTTTTATTCGCTGCCATGCCCGTTCAATTGCGTTACGGCGGTAAACGAGTTCGATTTCCGGTGTCATTTTTTCTTTGCCCGGAAATTTTTCGCCCATTAATTCCTGATACATTTCCTGTTCGCAAGGCAGCCATTGTAACGGCGGTAACGGATTCCTTCCGCCGTCGGGATTGTGAAAATAATCCACCATAAAGCCATCCATATCTGTTTTTTTTATTGCGTCTTCAATAGACGCACATAAATCATTGAGATAGGTTTGTGTATAAGGAATACCGTTTGGACAACACAAATCAGGATGTTCTTTTGACCATTTTGTATTAATACTCGGACAAAAATATCCGAGCACTTTCATCTTTTTCTGATGACCGAGTTTGACCATTTCCGGCATAAAATCATACTTCAAACCGGGTTGTTCCGGCACAACACCGTTTTTGTACCATGCGTAACCATTAAGCCCAATAGAAATTAGTGTAAGGGTATTACAACCGAGATCGGCATACCATTTTATATGTTCTTTGGGGTCGGCGTCCACAAACTGACCGGGTTTAGCCCATGCAAAATCAATGGTAAATGTTCGCATCGGTTCATCGTCGGCAATTTCGTCGTTTGCCTGAATAGGTGAAATCAGACCATGCGGCAAAATACCAGCCAACATCGTACCAACAGTAATCGTACCACTCGTTTTCAAAAAATTACGGCGAGTGTTTCGGTTTTTAGTTTTTGTCATAAAATTCTCCTAATTGTTAAAGTTGATTAATTTTGATTAATTTTTGATTAATTGTTTGAAATTTTAGGGACATAAGAGACGATAGGGACTAATGGGACAAAAATACATTGATTGCTCAATGACTTATTGTTTCATTCGTCCCTATCGTCCCATTTGTCCCTATTGTCCCTTAAATTTGGGACATTAGAGACAAATTGGAACAAAATTAATTTTAAAATTCTTTTGTTTCACCGGGAATTGCGGTATGGTATATTCCGTTTTCATCGGGTTTGATTGGCGATTCGCTTTCGAGCGTCCAGTTTTCAATGCCGGGAGCGAGTTCGTAGGTTGAATTCCAACAGGTATCGTAGGAAAGTTCCAGACCGGAATCGACCGCCATTCGCCCCATAATTGAAGTGAATGTTGCTTGCACACTACGTTCAATTTCGTTCCACGATTTATCTTCCCGAATTGCCTGAAAGAACCGGTTCTGTTCTTCCTGATACGAATCACAACCGGTTGCTTTCGGTTTCCAGATAATATTTTCGGGAATTTCTTTCAGTCCTTTATAAATCACAGGATTGCCGACTCCTTCGCCGACAACCGCACAACCTTTTGTTCCGTGAATTACCGCACGGAAAGAATGCCATGCTTTGGTGATTTGTCGTAACTGAACCATCATTTTGACGCCGTCGCCGAAACGGTATTCGTAAGCGCAATGGTCATACATTTGATCATTCGCTTTGCGTACTTGACGTCCGCCTTGTCCCTGAACGGAAACAGGAACTTGTTCACCGCGTGCCCAGCAACAAACATCAATGTTGTGAATCATCCAATCCACCATGTAACTGCCGTTGCTCCACGTCCAGTTTTGGAAACCAAGTAACTGATTTTGAAGCGGTGTTAGGCTTGGGTTGTGAATGAACGGAAATTCTGTTTGTAACCGATAAACCCAACACGCAATCACCTCACCGATTTCACCGTCCTGAATTGCTTTGATTGTTTCTTCGGTGCGCCAATAATGCCGGTTATTCAAACCGACCGCCACTTTGAGATTTTTCTGTTTCGCAATTTCATTCACGGCAAGAATTTTTTTGCAACCCGGTGTGTCCACCGCCAACGGTTTTTCTGCAAAAACATGGATACCTTTTTCCACCGCATAAGCGAAATAATGCGGACGAAATGCCGGCGGAGTTGCCAGAATCACCACATCGCCGGGCGAAAGAGTATCAATAACTTTTTTGTAATTATCGAGATCACCGAAAACATGGTCGCCGACATCCAATTTTGGAGCGGCAAACTCATCTTTTTTGAGAAATTTGAGAACATTTTTAGCGCGGTCAACAAAAGCGTCGCCGATGGCAACTAATTTTGTTGAACCTGTTGTGTGTAACGCCTGACTGATGGCGCCGCGACCACGACCGCCGCAACCAACAAGACCAATCTTGATGGTGTTGTTTTCTGCCGCATGAACTTTAGGAATGGCGGCTCCTGACAAAACAGAACCGGCGGCAATTGTTCCGGAAACGAGTAAGCCGGAAGTCTTCAAAAAATCACGCCGTGATGA
>JAISBG010000265.1 GCA_031266315.1 Planctomycetaceae bacterium
AGTTTTTCTCCCGCCTCTTTAGGAGCATTGCATAACAACCCACCGCAACGCGGTGAGGAACCGTTCCTCTACTAATCCATTCGCCCTGTAAGAAGTTGCCTTCTATATTGAATAGACAAGATATTTTGTTAAGATATTTTGATCAAAGTTCCAATCAGGTTATTTTTTTAGAATCATTTTCACTTGTACATCAATCTATTATGAGGAAGAAAAAAATCAGGCGAATGTTTTATTTTTTGTTAGGAATTTTGTTGGTTTTGATTTATTTTGTTGGTTGTTGTGCGGATTTTATTGCGAGAGAGTTGCTCTTTCATCCATCAAAATTTCCTAAGGGAGATTGGAATATTTCGAACAACATAGAAGATGTTTCAACTGAAGTAAGTTTTTACAACACAAAAAAACAATTGTTGACGGGGCGATATTTTGCCTATCAAAAAATAGTTCCTGACGACACGGCGCAAGGTTCAATTTTGTATTGTCACGGTAATGCCGGAAACATTTCTCATCTTATGGATTTTGCGTTCCAAATAAGCCGTGATTTCCGTTGCAATGTGTTGATTTTTGACTATGCGGGTTACGGCAAGAGCGAGGGCAAACCAACAGCCCGCAATATTCTTGATGATGGTCGTACGGCGCGGAATTGGTTAGCGGCGCAAGATGGAATTTCGCAAGACAACGTTATTGTTTATGGTCAATCGCTTGGCGGGAGTGTTGCGGTGGATATTGCGGCGGAAGACGGCGCACGGGGATTGATTGTTGAGAGTTCGTTTACGTCGCTCGGCGACATGGGGCGGGTGTTGCTTCCGATTTTGCCCGCGAATTATTTGTTGCGGGAACGTTTGGCTTCCGTTGAGAAAATTCGTAAAGTTAATTGTCCTGTGTTTATCAGTCATGGTAAATCGGACGATGTTATCCCTTTCGCACAAGGAAAACACCTTTTTGAAAATGCCAACGAACCCAAGATATTTTATGTTCCGCCGTCAGACTACGATTATCATTCCGCACCGCATTGTAAAGAACACCGCCAAAAATTAAAAGAATTTATCCTGATTCTACCGGATTAGGTGTTTCCCGCCGGAATCGTCAAATAATAGGTAATATTTCATCGGAATTCTCGTTAAAGATGAGCAATTATAAGGTGGGCGACCTTTTGCTATTTGTTAAAAGGTCGCGTCGGCGTACTCGCCGACAGTGAATTAGATTAACAATGGCAAATAGTGTTGCCTTCCGTTTTGGAGTCAATGCCAAGTCAACCGGCGCGACCGCCCAGCGGGCGGATCGCCCACCTGATGATTGCCTACCTTTAATGAAATTCCGTTGTGAAACACCTAATACGGTAGAATCAGAAAACTTGCAATCCTACCGGCGAACTCATCAACTAATTTCTTCAAATAGATTTCAATGTCTTTTTTGTTTCCTCCACTTCGTTTTGGTCGGATTGAGATTCCGTTTCCGGTTATTCAGGCGGCGTTAAGCGGTTACTCCGACGCGCCCATGCGGAATATGGCACGGCGTTTCGGCGCAATGTTTACACTTTGCGAAGTTTTGCTTGATCAATTTGTGATTGCCGTATCAAAACGGAAATCACGAATGTACTTCGCCCAATTTGACGAACACCCCGTCGGCGCACAACTTATGGGAAGTGAACCGGAACAATTTGTTCGTGCTGCAGAACGGTTAATCGGAGAAGGATTCGATCTTATTGATTTGAATTTTGCGTGTCCCGTGAAAAAAGTTCTCGGACGTGGACGCGGCGGTTTTCTGTTGAGCCAACCACAAACGGCGTTGAAAATTGTCGAAACCGTCCGCCGGAATTTGCCCGATTCAATACCGTTGACAATAAAACTTCGTAAAGGTTTTGACGATTCACCGGAAAGCCGGGAAAAGTTTTTTGAAATTCTTGACGGAAGTGTCCAACTTGGTGTTTGCGGTGTTACCGTGCATGGTCGAACAGTTCGCCAACGGTACGAAGGAATAAGCGATTGGCAATTTATTAGCGATGTGAAACGGCGTTTGCATGAACAAAGACGGTCTGAAATCTCCGTCATCGGAAGCGGTGACCTTTTCACGCCGGAAATTTGTTTGCAACGTCTTCGAGAAAGCGAAGTTGATGGTCTTGCGTTGGCGCGTGGAACGATTGGCAATCCTTGGCTTTTCCGTGATATTGCTGCGTTATTGCAGGGACAACCCAAACCGGAACCGCCAACACTTGAGGAACAACGCCATATTTTAGCGGAACATTTTCATCTTGCGGTTGAACTCTACGGCGAACGCCGCGCCCCAACAACAATGCGTGCGTTTGGTGTTAAATACAGCCTGCTCCACCCCGAAACGGAAAAAATTCGCCAAGCCTTTGTCAAAGTTAAAACCGTCTCTGATTGGTACCGTGTACTCGAAATGTATTTCAGTAAATAGTTGCCTAATCATAAGGTGGGCAATGTTTTGCGAAAACATCGCGTCGGCGTTAGCCGACAGTGAACTGGATTAATGACGGCAATTTGTGTTGCCTTCCGTTTTGGAGTCAATAACGACTCAACCGGCGCGACCGTCCAGCGGACGGATTGCCCACCTCTTTTCGCGAATTTTCGTGTATTTTGCATTTAAAACGAACTTTTCAATGATTGGACACCTAATCCGGTAGAATCAAGAAATTCTGAATCTACCGTATTAGGTGTTTTGTTTTTTTCTTGAGTTTGAGGTGGCGATTAGTAGGTTTTGTAGCCAGCTTTTGTGGTATTTTTTTTTGTTTAGTCTTTCGGCGAGGCAAAGTTGTCCGTTGTTGTTTTTTATGGACTTTTGGCACCATGGGTAGTAATTGTGCAAGATCGCCCACGCACGGCAACGTTTGTTCGCGGAGGAAAAATTTCCGTGAAAATGTTGACCGCGTTGAAAATAGTTGTTCTGAC
>JAISBG010000217.1 GCA_031266315.1 Planctomycetaceae bacterium
AGACTGAAAATTTTTTGCCTCCATTATTGCAATTCCAAAATTTATTTCTAAAATGACGTGATTGTTTCAAATTTTCATTTCGATCATGTTGTAACTTATTGCTGTTACGACAAACTAAAACAGGAGAATTTTATGAATGAGTATCTGACAGTACTTCAAAAGTATGCCGTATTCCATGGTAGGGCAAGACGAAAAGAATATTGGATGTTCGTTTTGTTTAACACTGGTATTGCCTACACCATCGGTTTCGTTTCTGGTTTGTTGATGGGGGAACAAGGTATAATTGTTGACAGCATTTATGCGTTTGCTGTTCTTGTTCCCGGCATTGCGGTCATGGTTCGCCGGTTACATGACATCGGAAAGAGTGGATGGTGGTCATTAATTGTCTTCGTGCCGATTGTCGGTGCAATTGTGCTTCTGATTTGGTCTATTCGAGACAGTCAACCGGGAAGTAATCAGTATGGTCTTAATCCGAAAGGATTATAAATGAGGTTTTAAAACGCAACCACAACACACTGAACTGCGTAGCAGTTCAATAGGCTCTTGGCAAGGACAAGTGTTTTCTGTTGAACTGTTACGCAGCTCGGTAGGAAGTGGCATAACCCCGTGTTGCACTTTGTTTGCGCGAAGTTATCCATATACAAGTCCTACAGACTTAATAATACACATTTTACTCAATAGTTGCTTTGATGCTTCGTGAACGGTTACAAAAGAAATTGCAATCCTACTGAACCTCTTGAAAGTAAACAACCAACGGATATAATTAGAAAGTTGTTTTACTATCCTGATTCTTTGCACACTTAAAGTATCAATAAATTGAACATTTCCCTTCTAACCTTAATTGGAACACGAATGGTTATAAGTTTCAATTCATCGGCAATTTGTGTTGCTTAAAATTATTATTTTTCTCGCTTCGATGCCTTCAGATTATTCCTTTGACGACATAGTTCAACGCACGCTTTCTGTTGGCGTTTTGACGCAGCCGCAGGTGAACGATATTTGGGCGGAAATCGGTGTCAAATCCCCTACTTCCGAACAATTTCTACAAACAGCATTGCGGCACGGGTTTTTGACAAATTATCAGATTGACCGTCTGGTGAGTGGTGAATCGTTTGGATTCTTTTTCGGACCCTACAAGGCGTTGTATATGGTCGGTGCCGGAACTTTCGCCCGCGTTTTTCGTGCGGTTCATCGTGAAACCGGAGAAATTGTTGCTGTAAAAGTGTTACGCGCTCGATTCAGCGACAACACCGCTTTCATCAGTCACTTTATGACTGAAGCAGAAGTTGTTTCTGCATTAATTCACCCCAATATTGTTCCGGTTTACGGAGCCGATTCAAGCGGTTTTCTCCACTACATGGCAATGGAATTTGTCGAAGGTCAAACGCTTCGGGAATTTCTCAAGATACGGAAAAAAGTTGAAGCCCGAACTGTTGCGCAAATCGGAATCGATATTTGCAGCGGTCTCGAATACGCCTTGCGAACCAAAAAATTACCGCACCGCGATCTGAAATTAAGTAACGTTCTGCTTTCTTCCAGTGGTCAAGCGAAAATCGTCGATTTCGGGTTGGCGTCCATTGCTCAGGAAAAAATCGGTGCGGAAATTCCGTTTTTGAGAAACCAACAATCAATTGATTATATTGCTTTGGAAAAAGCGTCCAACGCCCCGAAAATGGACACGCGAAGTGATTTGTATTTTCTCGGCTGTATTTTGTATCAACTTCTGAGCGGACAATCGCCGTTTATCGAAACAAAAGATCGAACCAAACGAATGGACAGAAATCGTTTCTTTAATGTTAAACCGATTCAACAAATTGAGCAAGGGATTCCCGGTTCGTTTTCGTTTATTGCGAACAAAGCGTTGATGGTTAATGCGGATCAGCGTTACCAAACGCCGTCGGAGATGTTGGTTGATTTGCGTGGAGTTCTCAAACGGCTTGATTCCGGCAATGCCGATGAAACGGCTGCTTCATTGCGTTTCGATGGGATTCAGGCGTTACAGAATGACCGCGAATCACGAATCCAAAAAATTGAAACGGCAACTGTTATGATTATTGATTCCAATTTGAAGATACAAAAAGGACTCGAAAATCTTATGTTAAAACTGGGTTATAAAACGCTTTGTGTTTGTGAACCGGACGAGATGACGAAGTTATTTTCGGAAAACGATTTGGCAGCGCAATGTATTATTTTCAATGCGCAATCGCTTGGAATGCGGGCGGTTCGTGCGTTCAACGATTTTTCGCAACGGCGTGGACTTCGTGATGTTGCGGCGATTTTGCTTCTTGATTCCAGTCAGTCGGATTGGGCGGATTCGGTAACTCCGCAACATCACCGTATTGTTCTAACGATGCCGGTTACCGTCAAACAATTCCGTGATTCCATGACATGGTTGCTCGAAGGGTTCGGGAAAAAGAATCGATAATTCCTATAATTGTTTCGAAATTTCTTGGAGAAATTGTTACGATGAAAAAACCCGTGAATAATTATAAAAATTACTGATTCTACCGTATTAGGTATCCAAGCCTTGACAAGTTTGTTTTAAACACGAAAATTCGCGAAAAGAGGTGGGCTATTTATCAAAAAGCCCGCAGGGCGGTTGATCGGTAATTGACTCCCAATTGGTTTGCCTTTCATAAATATTCTAGTTATTGAATCAATACACAAAGAAAGGGCATCGCTTGTTGGAGTCAATGATGAGTCAACCGGCGCGACCCTTCAGCGAACTTTTTGACGAATAACCTACCTTTAATTTCTACCCGTATTGACGATTAGGTATTGTAATATCGTTGCGGTCTTTAACCGATCCTTTGGGTCGAATATTTATAGCAACCAAGTTGGAAACAAATATTCGGCACCATAAGGGGTCGCATATAAAAACCGTAACCGTTTGGCTTGTTGGAGTCAATGATGAGTCAACCGGCGCGACCCTTCAGCGAATCTTTTGACGAATAACCCGCCTCTTTTTGCGTTTTAGGTGGGCGATCCTTTTGCTAAAAGGTCGCGCCGGTTGAGTTTTACTCGACACCAGAAAGGTTTGCTCTTCATAAATATTCTAGTTATTGAATCAATACTCAGTAAGCGAGGCATTGCCTGTTGGAGTCGATTATAACTCAACCGGCGCGACCGCCCAGCGGGCGGATCACCCACCAATTTCAATTTTCGCGTTTTCCAAATCTGTAGGTAACTGC
>JAISBG010000225.1 GCA_031266315.1 Planctomycetaceae bacterium
AGGAGAACTTTTCTCTGTTGAACTACTACGTAGTTCCGGTTGTGGTGGTGTATTACTCAATGCCCCGTGCTGCGTTCCACTTGCACGGGGTTATCCATGTTAAAGTCCTACTGACTTAGGAATTATGAATAATAATATCTTCACCTTCACTTGGACTTTTCGTGAACGGTTACTTTTTAACTACGGTGCGGAACAGGAGTTAAGGGTTAAGTCGTTTGATTTCAATATGTTCAATCCAGCCTTTGAACACGGGTAATGCCAAGCCGTTGACGTTCCCTCCCAAATCAGTGCCGACTTGGAGAGATTCCGCCGGATTTTCGACAATAAAATCCGGTAACGAAATAGACGCAACTTTTTTATTATCAACATAAAGTTCCGCCTTTTTTTCCGGCGTGATAACACCTTTCAATGCGGTTGAGATTTTATTTGCAACGGAATTATCGACGGTAACATTAAACACTTTGCCGTCAATTCTGACGGCGAAATTCGGTTTACCGGATTTCAGAAACAAACTGTAACCGTGCCGGCTTCCGCCGTAAGCCAAAATGACTCCGTCCGTTTGTTCCGTCCGAATCACCGCTTCCGCGCTCCACGGCGTTTTAGCACAATGTAACGCAGGCGATTTTTCAATATCGAGATACGCCGTTCCGTCAAAATATCGTGCCGAAAATCCGTCTTGAGTGATAAATTCGGGATTACCTTGTACGAAAATAATATTTTTCTTACCGGAAATATCGGTAATGGTTTTTTCGTTTTTGGTAAAATCCAATTCCAGTTTTAATCCTATTGTTTTATCGGGAACAATATTATCGTTGGAGTCGGCATTTTTTGTATTCCAAGGCCATGGCAAAACATTTGCCCGAACCGCCCAGTCATTCCATTGTTTTGCCAGCGATTCAACGCGTTCCGAATATTGTGTTGCGAGATCATGTAACTCACTCCGGTCAGCCTCAATATCGTACAACTCCCACGCTCCTTGCGAACCTTTGGCAACAAGTTTCCATTTTCCGTCACGAATAGCGCGGTTTCCTTCGTGTTCCCAAACGAGCGGTTTCCGGCGTTGAAGCGGTTGACCGGAAAAAGCGGGAACGAGACTTGTTCCTTCGGACGGTGTAATATCGTTTCCGTTATATTGTTTCGGATAAACCGCTCCGGCAAGATCAAGACAGGTTGTCATTAAATCAACAAGTTGTCCGGGTTCGCGGTAGAATTGACCGCGCATGGACGCGGAAATTCGGGACGGAGAATAAACAATTAACGGTGTCGAAATTCCGCCTTCGTGAACCCAATGTTTGTACTCGCGGTAAGGAGTATTCGAAACATTTGCCCAGCCGCGACCGTAAGCAATAAACGTATCACCAGGTCCCGGCATCACATTTTTACCCCGCCGAATCGGATAACCGTTACGTGTCCGGTGAGTCAGGTTCGGATCGACAACATCATTCGCAATCGGTTCAAATGCCGGTTTTTCAGGACGTTCAATCAGGGCGGGATTTTCCGTACGCCCAACATTTTCGGCACAGGCTCCGTTGTCTTGTAAAAATAAAATTACTGTATTTTTATCTTGTCCCGTTTCCCGAAGCGAATCAACAATCTGACCGATTCCCCGATCCATTTCGGAAATCATTGCGGCATAAACTTCCATGCAACGGGCTTCCCATTTTTTGTTTTCGACTTGTTCCCAATCTTCCGCTTGAGGCGAGAGTTCCCAATGTTCAGGAATGACACCCAACTCGCGAAGCCGTTTGTAACGGGTTTGCCGAATATTTTTGTAACCGGCATCATATTTCCCATAATATTCTGCAACGGATTCTTCCGGCGCGTGCATGGGCCAATGGGCGGCGGTGTAGGCGACATACATGAAAAACGGTTGATCGGACGTTTGATTTTTGTGATCGTGAATAAATTTTACGGCGTTATCACTGAGAGCGCGAGTCAGATAATATTCACCTTGCGGTGTATATTCCGAATCCGCAAACGGCGAAACCGCTTTATTATTACGAATTAAACGGAACGGATCAAAATAATTTGCCGCTCCGGTAATCAGACCGTAATATCGGTCAAAACCGCGTTGAAGCGGCCAATTATGGATTGAACGGTTGGGATCCGTCTGATTGGTAACATGCCATTTTCCAATACAATAAGTACGGTAATTAACCTGTTTCAATGCTTCGGCGATTGTTACGGTATTGGGCAGCAAATCGCCGCGGTAACCGGGTTCTTTGTGATTGGCGCCGGTCATGTGTCCCATTCCGGCTTGATGCGGATGCAGTCCGGTGAGCAACGATGCCCGCGTCGGACAACATCGGGCGGTGTTGTAAAATTGTGTAAACCGAACTCCGCCGGCGGCAAGTTGATCCAACCGCGGTGTTACAATTTCACCTCCGTAACAGCCGAGATCGGAATAACCCATATCGTCCGACATTATCAAAATAATATTCGGACGTTCCGCCGCAACAGAAATCGTTGCAAATAAAAAGAACAACACAATAGTAATACATTTTTTCATTTATAATTTTCTCCTTAGTTTTAGTTTTCATTGGCGAGAGGACATGCGCAAATAACAATTCTAAATGATACACTCATCACACTTGAATTTTAAGTAGGGGCAAGGGCTAATCCCCATACGTATTAAATATTAAGTATTAAGTTAAACATTGATTTCCCAAATATTCATAGGCAATCATAAGGTGGGTGACCTTTTGCTATTTGCTAAAAGGTCGCGTCGGCGTTAGCCGACAGTGAACTAGATTAACAACGGCAAATTGTGTTGCCTTCCGTTTTGGAGTCGAGTAAAACTCAACCGGCGCGACGACCTAATTTACCGGCAACGTTTTGTTAACCGGTTTACCGAGATCGAAAGTCTGTTTATTTTTTCCCTTGACGATCTCCAACTCCAGAGGAGTCTTTTTTTCGTCAAGAAATTTTTCATCAACAATTCGGGTAATTGTTGTTTGCTTATTGATATCGTCGAAAATTTTTTGCCGTTGTTTTTCATCTTCGGGAAGTTCCGACTCCTTGGGAATGGGAGGTACTTTTGAGACAACTTTATCAACAGTAATTTTGTACTTTCCTTCAGGGGCTCCGGCATAACGTCCGTTGGTCATTAGGACGACTTGACCGTTTTCGTCCGTTCCGCCTCCAACAGACCATTTGAAACC
>JAISBG010000234.1 GCA_031266315.1 Planctomycetaceae bacterium
AATCAAGTTACCAACCGTCAACAGGGGCAAGTCAGCTATCGCCGACGCGACCTTTTTAGCAAATAGCGAAAGGTCGCCCACCTGATGATTACCTATTGTTTGACGATTCCAGTGGAAAAGACCTAATACGGTAGAATCAGGGATTTTGGTCTCAAAATAGGATAAATCATTTAGCGTGTATTGAATGTTTCAGGAACGGTTTTTGTTTGCGGGTGTTGCTCTTTGAGTAGCCGGACATTGCCGACATCCGTAACTATTTTATATCCGGCGGAAGAAACCCTACGGCTCAGGCAATCACGACATTCCGCCGCTTCATCACCGGTACAGATTTTGTTGTCGTACAATTCATATTTTTTACGCACTTCAACAGGTGAAAGATTAGGCATGACCACATTGGCTCCGGCACGCAATCCCATTTCACGTCCTTGCGGGTCTGCCGTGCCAAGTGCAGTGGTCGCCGGAATCAACGCATACGGAAACATCAACCGCAAAATTCCAATCATTCGGAGCGTCAGTTGCAAACTGCCGCTTTTGAAACGGTTGAACGGTGTTTCGTGATGCGAAATAAACGGTCCAATTCCAATCATTGCCGGTTCCAGTTCTTGCAGAAACCGTAAATCTTCGATCAAACAGTCGGTCGTTTGAAACGGCGAGCCTACCATAAAACCCGAACCCACTTGATAACCAATCTTTTTCAAATTTCGGAGACTATTTTTCCTGTTTTCCAAACTCATTCCGGCAGGGTGAAGTTTAGCGTAATGTTCAGGGTTTGCGGTTTCGTGACGGAGAAGATAACGGTTGGCTCCCGCTTTGAAGAACGCTTCATAACTTTCGTAAGATTTTTCGCCAATCGAAAGCGTAATGGCACAATCCGTATATTTTTCCCGTATTTCCGAAATAATTTCATTCATCAGTTCGTCCGTATAAAACGGGTCTTCACCGCCTTGCAAAACGAATGTCCGGTAACCAAGTCCGTAACCAATTTCACAACAGGATAAAATTTCGTTTTGCGACAACCGATAACGTTCCAAGTTATGGTTATTTCGCCGGATTCCGCAGTAAAAACAATCGTTCCTGCAGTAATTGGTAAACTCAATCAACCCCCGAATATACACATCCGTCTCGTAATATTCTTTGCGAACCTTGTCCGCGTGCCGGAACAATTCACGGTCAAACTGTCCCGTTTCAATCAACAACTTCAGATCAACATCAGAAATATCACGGGTTTCGTGTAATTGTTCAATAATCATTTTGCGTTTGGGGATATTACGTTTTCTTTAAACTATCCAGAAGATTAAAAAAATCGGGAAATGTTTTTCGGGTACACTCTGGATTTTTAATCACGACACCGGGCAACCGCAAACCGACAACCGCGAAACTCATTGCCATACGGTGATCGTCGTAAGTCTCAACAGTTGCCGGAACTAATTGTTGCGGCGGAGTAATCCGCAAACCGTCGGGGCGTTCGTCCACCACCGCGCCAAACCGACGCAACTCTGTCGCAAGATCAGTAATACGGTCGGTCTCTTTAAATCGGACATGTTCCATATTCATTATTTCGGTGCTGCCTTCGGCAAACAAGGCGGTTGCCGCAAGAGTTTGGGCGGTATCGCTCAATGAGTTCATGTCAACCGAAATTCCTCGAAGCGTTTTTTCGGGTGAGCGGCTTACCGTAATCGAATCAGGACGCCATTGAACATCGCAACCCATTTTTTCAAGACAATCCACAAACGCCACATCACCTTGCAGACTTTGCCGCGACAATCCCGGAACAGTAACAGAACCTCCGCAAACCGCCGCTGCCGCAAAAAAATACGACGCTCCCGACGCATCCGGTTCGATTTGATAACTTTGTGGCGTTTGATAATTTGCTCCCATCGCAAACCGGAATGTTTCGAAATCACCGGTTATTTCCGCGACAACACCGAATGATTTCATCATTTCAAGAGTCATACGGATATAAGGTTTGGAGACAAGATTTCCAGCGAGGCGGAGTTCGACATCACCCGATTGAGCCGCTAAGGGAGCCGCCATGAGCAATGCACTCAGAAACTGGCTGGAAACAGAACCGGAAACAATTGCTGATCTTGTTCGCTTCACTCCGGCAATTGTTTCGGTAGATGTTTTGGTAGATGTTTTGGTAAATGTTTTGGTAAATGTTTTGGTAAATGATTCGGCAAATGATTGATCAATACCGGAAAAAGACAACGGCGGAAAACCGTCTTTTTCTTCATAACAAATTTTTGCGTCCAGCGATTGCAATGCGTTTACCAGATCACGGATTGGGCGTTCGTGCATGCGTGGTTTGCCGTAAATCCGATATTTTCCTCTGGAAAAAGCCAATAGGGCGGTTAAAAATCGTGCGGTAGTTCCGCTGTTACCGACATAGAGTTCGACATTCTGGTTTGGAAAAATCCCGCGAGTTCCGACAACACGCATTTGTTGACGAGTTGGGTGGTGTTGAATTTCCAGACCGAGTTGCCGGAGGGCTTCGGCGAGAACTTGGGTGTCTTCCGAATCCAGCACACCCTCCAGAAGAGTTGTCCCTTCCGACAACGCCGCCAAAATTAACGCCCGATTGGCCATACTTTTGGAACCGGGCAAAACAATAACAGCGTCCAATACACCGTCGGTTGAAATAATAGAACGATACAAAATTAGTATTAGTAATTAGTATTAATTAATGGTTACACTTTCCAAAATGATTTTTGAAAAAGGTCGATATTGGTGTTATAAATAAAGTTTATTGTAAAACTCAAATAGCAACTCTTTTCCAACACCGAGGAACTGACCATAAGCCCAAAAAAACTGTCTTGAAGACCACACCATAGTATCGTATCCCATTACCAAATCAAGACCTGCAACATCGAAAAAAAATAGAAGATTTTTCGCGTTTTTAGGATGGTGGGCAATCCGCCCGCTGGGCGGTTGCGCCGGTTGAGTCTGCATTGATTCCAAAACGGAAGGCAACATAGTTTCCGTCGTT
>JAISBG010000270.1 GCA_031266315.1 Planctomycetaceae bacterium
TCCGCTCCACCGCCGGTTATCCATAAGGCAACTTCTAAAAACCTTTAGCAAAGATTATTTTTGACAAGATATACATGATTTTCTGGATTTTATTTGATTTTATTCTGTAAATTTTGTAAATCCTGTCAAAAAAACTGATTTTTAGAAGTTGCCTTTTATTATATTACAATAAAATATTGTAACTTTTTTTGTAAATAATCGAGATGTAGGCAGCTGCTCGCCGACACAATTGTTCGGTGAACAGTTGCTTTTCAATTATCTTATGGATTTTTTCTGATTCTATCGAATTAGATGTCTAGGCATTGAAAAGTTCGTTTTGAACGCGAAACACACGAAAAGAGGTGGGCAATCCGCCCGCTGAGCGGTTGCGCCGGTTGAGTCTTCATTTTGCCGTCATTAATCTGGTTCACAGTCGGCTATCGCCGACGCGACCTTTCAGCGAAAGGTCGCCCACCTACAAAAGGTTGCCCACCTTATGATTGCCGATGAAATATTACCTATTATTTGACGATTCCAGAGGGAAACACCTAATCCGGTAGAATCAGGATTTTTTAATGTTTACCTATTGTGTTTTCACGACAAAATAGATACACTAAAAATGTTTGTAATTTTTAGAGTTCGGCTCAATTAAACTCCAACCCAAAATTCGATGATGTACAAATTATTTTTTCTTCCTGTATTATTGTTTTTTGCCGGAACAATGGCAGTTAATGCTCAGGTTACGCTAAATCATCAGGCGTGGTACGAAAACACGTTTGGCGATTTGCGGAATATTGTCCGCGCCAACCGTGATCTCAATTTGTTGACGTTTCCCGGCGCACGGCTGGAAAAAGCAAACGGCGTTGGCAACGCTCGGCTTTTGACTGACGGCGAAATCGGAATTTACGGCGGCGACGGACGGGTTACAATGGACGGCAATCCGTCAACGGTTGTCTATTATCTTGGCAAACCGCAATCCATTAAGGAAATCCTGCTCTATTCCGGTAACATCGACAGCCGGTCGAATCAGGATTTTGAAATCCGTTTGGCAAACAACGAAACCAATCCCGGAAAATTGCCGGCTTTTCCCAAAGAACCAACTTATACTTCCGGCGACAAAATTCTCGGTTCCAATGTTGGCGGTTTTTTAAGCCGGTTTGCCGATGCCGCCGGTAAACCTGTTACGGGCGATAAAAAATACGATTGGATTGAATTTAAAATCTGGCGGACTTATCCGTCCAAAGCGGGCGACCCTGCAAAAAGCGGGAGCAAAGCCAATAGTTGGGCATCGTTTCTCGAACTGCAACTTCTTGCCGACCCGAATGATCCGTCGTTGTTTGCCTCCGAACAGGAACGCCAAAACTGGCTCGACGCCAGAGAGCAAGAACGTTTCCGAAAAATATTGAGCGACACGGTTGGTGAAGATATTTTGTTTGCAGTAGAAAATCCCGAATCAATTAAACGGGCAATTGATGATCTTTCTAAAAAATTTCCCGACCAATATGACGGAAAACATTTTACACAGTTGTACGAAAAATATGTCGCCGAATTGTCCGGTGCACTGAAAAATATTACGGCGAAAACTCCCGAAGAACGGGAAAAAACAGTTTCCTTGATTAAACAATTCAGCGAATTTCGGAAAACAGCGTTGCTTGCTAATCCGTTGATGAAATTTGAAAAATTATTGTTTCGCCGTGCCAAAAATCCCGGATTGACCGCCAACTGGATTTCCAATGCCGCACGCGGAAAAGGCGGTTACGATAATGCGTTGGCGGTTGTCGATCCGCAGAACCCGCAGGGCGAAGCCAAAACAATTATCGAAAATCCCAACGGTTCGTTTGTCGGCGATGTCAATTTACATTGGAACGCCGACAAAATTCTTGTTACCGCACTTGCCCAAGACAAAACTTGGCAGATTTTTGAACTCAATCTCAATGATTCCAACAGTTCCTCTGAACCGGCAAAACTACGGCAAATTACGCCGTCCATCGGAAACGATGTCGATAATGTCGAAGGTTGTTACGTTCCCGACGGTTCCACGATTTTCATTTCGACCGCTAACATGATGGGCGTTCCGTGTATTGACGGCAGTTCTCAGGTTGGAAATATTTACCGTCTGGAAACCGACGGCAAAACGATACGGCAATTAACATTTGAACAAGATCAGGATTGGTGTCCGGTACTGTTGCCGAATGGTCGGGTTTTGTATTTACGTTGGGAATATATTGATACGCCGCATTATTTCACTCGACTTCTGTTTCACATGAACCCGGACGGAACAAATCAGGTTGAATTTTACGGCAGTAATTCGTTTTGGCCCAACAGCATGTTTTATGCCCGACCGGTTCCGGGTAGTTCCACTAAATTTGCTACAATTGTTTCCGGTCATCACGGAACCGGCAGAGCTGGAGAACTTACTATTTTTGACATTACCAAAGGACGGCAGGAAGCCGCCGGCGCAATTCAGAAGATTCCGGGTTACGAAAAACCGGTTGAGCCGATCATTATGGATCAACTCGTTGATGATTCGTGGCCCAAATTTTTGTTTCCGGCTCCGTTGGACGAAAACTATTTTATTGTTTCCGCAAAGTTGACACAGAGTTCACCATGGGCGTTGTATCTTGTGGACACGTTTGACAATATGCTGAAAATCCGTGAAGAACCGGGCTACGGACTTTACGAACCGACTCCGGTTATCAAGCGTCCGCAACCGCCGGTTCAGCCGAATCGGGTTGATCGGGCGTCGAAAGAATCCAATGTTTTCGTAACCGATGTTTATTTCGGCGACGGTCTTAAAGATGTTCCGAAAGGAACCGTCAAAAAATTCCGTATCTTTTCGTACAATTACGGTTATCGCGGTATTGGTTCTCACGATTATTTCGGAATGGAAAGTTGTTGGGATGCCCGACGGATACTGGGTGAAGTTCCCGTTTATGAAGACGGCAGTGCTTCGTTTGTCATTCCGCCGAATACACC
Organism: Planctomycetaceae bacterium; assembly: GCA_031266315.1. Classification (GTDB taxonomy): domain Bacteria; phylum Planctomycetota; class Planctomycetia; order Pirellulales; family Thermoguttaceae; genus WRKP01. The sequence continues at coordinate 2,956 of JAISBG010000270.1, forward strand.
GCTTGCTATCCAACCGTTGGACGAACAAGGCAGGGCGTTGCAACTAATGCGGACATGGTTTGTCGGAATGCCGGGCGAGAATCAATCCTGTACCGGTTGCCATGAATCGCAAAATATAGTAACACCGAATAAACGAACAGTTGCGATGGGAAAAGTTCCGACGCCGATTACGCCGTTTTTTGGAGCGGAACGTCCGTTTTCGTTCAAATATGAGATTCAACCGGTTCTTGACCGGTATTGTGTCGGTTGCCACGATGGTTCTGAAGAGAAAAAAGACCGCCCGAATTTTGCCGACAAATCGCCGGGTCATCGCGGTTTTTCCAAATCATATCATGCGTTGCATCCTTATGTCCGGCGTCCGGGACCGGAAGGCGATTATCATCTTCTGAAACCGTTGGAGTTTCATGCTTCGTCCAGCGAATTGTTCCAGATACTCGAAAAAGGTCATCATGGTACTGAGGTTGACGGCGATTCGATGCGGAGGCTTTATGCTTGGGCAGATATGAATGTTCCGTATTATGGAACATGGATTGAAATTGCCGACAAACTAAACCGGAAACAAATTGCCGATGTTGCGGTTCGGGCAACCGAGTTGCGGTCATTGTACGCCGATATTGATCTCAACCCGGAAGCGGATCCGTATGCCGGTATTGAATTGCCGACCAATATTGAGTTTGTCAAACCGAAAAAAATTGAGTTGGATTATACCGCTCCGGCAGTTCCGAATTGGCCCTTTGATGCTCAAACGGCAAAGAACATGCAAACGAAACCGAATCAAACGGTTCAAATTGCCGACGATGTTTCCATTGAATTGGCGTGGATTCCTGCCGGAAAATTTGTGAAGGGTGATGACGGCGGTTTTGCTGATGAATTGCCGCGAAATGTTGTGGAAATCGGGAAACCGTTCTGGATGACGACGACGGAAGTTACGAACCAATTGTATCATCAATTTGATCCGCAACACGACAGCCGGTTTATTGATCAATGGAGCAAAGACCATACGCATCCCGGTTATCCGGCGAACAAGCCGGAGCAACCGGTGATTCGGATTAACTGGAACAAGGCGGCTGAATTTTGTGGTTGGTTGAGTCAAAAAACCGGTAAAAAATTCCGATTGCCGACGGAAACGGAATGGGAATGGGCTTGCCGTGCCGGAACCGCAACTCCAATGTGGTACGGTGATTTGAAAACGGATTTCGGAAAACTGGAAAATCTTGCCGACATGCAGACGAAAAAATTTGTAGTTCGCGGAGTGAACCCGCAACCGATCAATAATCCGCCGGATGTGGAAGCGTTTATACCGCGAGCGGAGGGAATTGACGACGGCAATATGATTCATCAGGGAGTTGGAACGTATCAGGCGAATCCGTGGGGATTACATGATATGCACGGCAATGTCGCAGAATGGACGGCGTCGGATTATTCCGCAACCGATTTGCGTAAAGTTGTTCGTGGTGGTTCATGGCGAGATCGTCCGAAGTGGTCGCGAAGCGGTTTACGACGTCCCTACGAAGCATGGCAACCGGTGTTCAATGTCGGTTTCCGTGTTGTTTGCGATGAATAGTTTTTTGTAATGTAATATTTCAGTGAAATTTGCATTAAAAGCGTAAATATAAGGTAAACAACTATAAGGTGGGCAATCCGCCCGCTGGGCGGTTGCGCCGGTTGAGTCTTACTCGACTCCAAAACGGAAGGCAACACAAATTGCCCTTGTTAATCTGATTCACTGTCGGCTAACGCCGACGCGATGTTTTAGCAAAACATCGCTCACCTTATGATTGCTCACCTGATGTTTCCTACCTTATGTTTTTACTTTGCGAACTATTCATTATTCGCTCTTAACAACTCGGAATATTTTTCCATACGTTGTCAATAGTGGTTAGAAATGCTATAATGTTGTATTGGAATTGTGTTAAATATCGTCGATTGAAATTATCCGGTGTTTATTGGTTTTTTATACAGGACAACCGGTAAAATATTTTGTTTCGCGTCTTACGCAATTGATTTGATTGCTCCGTTTTGATTATTGCCTTTCTTTCCGTGATTCCTCCCAAAATACCGGTAACTTCCCGATCTTCTGTTCCAGCACCAACTAATGAATATCATTGGCTGGTCGTTCGCGGCGCCCAACAGAATAATCTCAAAAATATTGATGTTTCCTTTCCGCTTGGCGCATTCACGGTTGTTACCGGAGTCAGCGGCAGCGGAAAAAGTTCACTCGTCAACGATATTCTTTGGAAATCACTTTCCCGAACATTGCACCGCGCCCAAACAATTCCCGGCGCCCACGATTCATTGGAAGGAGTAGAATATCTCAACAAAGTTATTCGTGTTGACCAGCAACCGCTCGGTCAAACCCCAACCTCCAATCCGGCAACTTATACCGGCGTTTTCGATTTGATTCGCGAACTGTTCGCCCAACTTCCCGATTCAAAATTAAGAGGATATTCGCCGCGCCGGTTTAGTTTCAATGTTTCCGGCGGACGTTGCGAAAAGTGTGAAGGAGCAGGGCAAATCAAAATCGAAATGCACTTTTTGCCCGATGTGTGGATCACTTGCGATTCGTGCAACGGCAAACGCTATGAGCGTCAAACGTTGGATGTTAAGTTTCGCGGATATTCTATTGCCGATGTTCTCGAAATGTCCTGCGGGGAAGCGTTGCAATTGTTCAACAATATTCCGCCGATTCGCCGTGTTTTGCAAACACTTTGCAGTGTCGGGCTTGATTACATTTCACTCGGTCAAGCGGCTCCGACTCTTTCCGGCGGCGAAGCACAACGGGTTAAACTTGCGGCGGAACTCGCCCGCCCCGATACCGGACGAACTCTTTATCTTCTTGATGAACCAACAACAGGACTCCATTTCGACGATTTGCAAAAATTACTCGACGTATTGCATCATCTTGTCGATCTCGGCAACACCGCTATTGTTATCGAACATAATCTTGATGTGATTAAAAACGCCGATTGGATTGTTGATCTCGGTCCTGAAGCCGGAATTGCCGGAGGTTATCTTCTTTTCGCGGGAACTCCCGAAGAACTCATAAAAAATCAAGATCAAATTCTTGAAAATCAAACGAAAAGTAAAACCGCTCACTCTCAAAAGAACAAAAAAGCATCGGCGCAAACTCTGAAACAATCCCCAAAACAGACGAAAAAATCTCAAACTCCCGAACAATCCTTTTCCGTTTCCCATTCTCCAATCTTTTCACATACGGCTCAAGCACTTCGACCGGTTTTGGAAGCCGGTCCGTTTGTGGAGCGGGAAGTGTTCAATCCTGAACGGCTCAACGAAATCAAAGCCGGAGATATTTCCCCTCGTGAAATCGGCGCGGCAGCCAAAATGCCTTGGGAAACAAACGGTTTACGTTGGCATACCCAAGACCGTATCAGCCGGAACGGTCAACCGATTCGTTGGAACGGCAAAATTCTTGCCGAAGTTGTCCGGCGAATTGAGGCAACCGGTCAATTTGCTCCGACCAATTGGAACAATCGATCTGTTGTCAAAATCAACGCTGAAAAAAAATCGCTTGGTTGGTTTTTTCACGCGATTACGGCGGAAGAATGGTTGCTCAAAATGAAATTCCGAACCGCCCAAAATACTTTTCGGAGAGAAGCACTCAAAACAGGACTTGACCTGAAACCGTTGAACGAAATGGACGCTATTCCTCTTTATGGTACAGAGTCAAGAGTTCGGGTTCATCGTTCTCACGGACGTTGGCAGGAAATTGAGTTGCGAGTTCACGCTTGGGAAGAAATCGACCGCAAAGAATTTTGGGACTTTATTGATTTGGCAATCAGAGAATTTGCAAAATACACAAAAAAGGTTGAAAGAAGTCCGAATGATTTAATGCCTTGGAAAATTCTAGGCGAAAAATGGCATTCGCTTCCCAAAGGGCTGATTGGCGGGGATAAACTTCTTTGGGAACCCTCGCTTTTGACGGAATTATTTGGTATGCTAAAAGAGATTTCCCCAGATTCCCGAATCCTGTGGACGAACAAAGTCCTCGTTCCCTTTTATCAACCCCGCCTAAAACACGGAACGGTGAAAACAAAAAAATTAAAAATCGACGGACGAACTATTCCTTGGCTTGTTGTTCATACCAAACGAGTTGACGCGATTTATATTGATTTGTACGTTGAAAAAAATTCGATTCCTTTGGGGCGTATCCGTTCCGTCGGCTCCGAACCGTTTGTCAACGGAAAAAACAAACTGTTCGATATTATTCAATTAAAATTAACCCAAAAATCAGAACTCAAAAGCCGTGAACTCCGGCAACTATTACAAGAAACACTCAAAAACGGCGAATAAACCTCCTTCCTTACGTTGCACCGTCCATGACATTTCCGTCCTTATTTTACACCGTCCCTAATATTCCCGTGAAAGATTGCGGACGTTCCACTACTCGCAGTGGAACTTTCCCTGCGAGTAGTGGAACTTCCCCTGCTGGTAGCGGAACTTCCGTTCCTAAGAAAAAGACAGATAAAAGATGTGGGCAATCCGCTAAAAGAGGTGGGCAATCCGCCCGCTGGGCGGTTGCGCCGGTTGGTTTATCATTGATTCCAATCGGATTGCCTTCCTATAATTGGAATCAATTAATACTCAACCGGCGCGACCGCCCAGCGGGCGGATCGCCCACCTTAGGATTGCCTACCTTAGAATTGCCGCCAATCATTAAGCCGTATTAGGGCGGAGACCCAGCCAGCCGCAACACAATGAAAATACAACGCAACGCAATGAAAATACAACAGAGGTTGTCTTGG
>JAISBG010000262.1 GCA_031266315.1 Planctomycetaceae bacterium
AGTTATTTAACCGGCTGGAAAACGCCCGAAGTGTTGGAATCAGGAGCAATGGCAGGGGCAATATTTGAAACGTATGTCGTTTCCGAAATCCTGAAAAGTTATTGGCATCAAGGCGAAGACCCCAATATCTATTTTTATCGGGACAGGGACAATATTGAAGTTGATGTTGTGCTGGAAGAAAACGGTCTCTTGTATCCAATCGAAATCAAAAAGAAATCAAATCCCGACAAATCCGATATTAAAAATTTCAAGGTTTTAACAAAACTGAATCAACCAATCGGACAAGGAGCAGTTGTTTGTCTGGCACCAACTCATCTCCCGTTAACAGAAGAAACAAATATTATTCCGGTTTGGTACATTTGAGATATGTGTTTTCAGTGGAGGGATTGCCTACTTCTTGGTTAGGGACATCAATAAATATTTACAAAATATTTCTACACAAAACAATCGTACACAAACTGTACTTGAAAATTCTACTGAATAATTACCAAGTTTGTATAAAATTTTACACCTGATAAATTTTGAACGACAGGAATTGTGTTTGTGTGTAGAATGTTCGTTTTATCTTTTTGAAATTCGGTAATCGTATCGAATTGTTCGATGGATTTCAAAAACGAAGTGAACAACAAAAACCATTAAAATCATTGATAAAGGAGATATTTTTATGGGAAAAATCCTGCTTGGTGTTAACATGGAATACATTCGCTCGGAAGATAAACCGTTTGAATGGGGAGTTGCGAAAGCGGCGGAACTCGGTTATCAGTTTGTCGAACCGATGGTTCATTGGGGACGCGAATTACTCAGCGAAGCCGGTTATTTTCACAGCGTTTCGATGTGGGACGACCCCTACCGGATTCGCCGCGCCTGCGAAAAACATAATATTAAAGCGTCGGCGTTGTCCGCGCACTGTCCTCTCTGCAAACCCGATGCCTCAACCGATTATCTCAAACAAGCAGTACGTTTCGCGGCGGAAATTGGAGCTGGTGTTGTCTGCACCGACGAAGGTCCTAAACCGTTCTGGTCAACACAAGACGAAGATTTTGCCTTCATGAAATATGTTTTGAAAGAAGCCTCGCTTGTCGCCGAACCGCGCGGAATTAAAATCGGAATCGAACCGCATCAACAATATACGGTAAAACCCGATTTGTACGATAAAATTATTGACCTCGCGGGTTCGTCCGCTGTTGGAGCCAATTTCGATACCGGCAATTCTTATCTCGCCGGTCAAGACCCTTATCTTTGGCTCGAAAAAGTTAAAGGAAAACTCGTTCATTTGCACGCAAAAGATATTTCCATCAAACAATCCGATGCCGAACGCGGAACTGTTACCGGAACTCCTGTTGGCTGTGCTTGCGGTGACGGCGTGATTGATTGGGCGAAAGTTGTCGCAATTTGTAAGACTCTTCCGCAAGATATTGTGTTCAGTGTCGAATGTGGAACTGTTGAACAGGCGGCAAAAAGTATCGAACATCTACGAAAACTCGTGTAAAATTCATGTAACAAGGAACCAAACAATGAAAAAATCACAAACACGTCTCTGTTGTCTGGTGATAATTTTTGCGGCAATATTGTTGAGCAACGCAACGATAAACAATGCGTCGATGAGTAATGCCGCAGAAAACGCAACGAAAAATGTTGCGGAGACTTCGCGGAAAATACTTTATTTTTCCAACTCCGCCGGTTACGAACATTCAACTGTTCGTTCCCAAAACGGGTTGCCGTCTGTTTCAGATATTGCGATTGCCGATGTTTGTAAACCGGTTGGTATTGAGGTTATTTGTACCAAAAACGGTTCCATTTTTGATGAGGACCTTCATTCTTACGATGCGTTTGTTTTTCAAACGAGCGGGGAACTTGCCAAAGGGACGAAAGAACATCCTGAATGGGCGTTGACGGAAACCGGTTGGAAAAATCTGTTGTCGGAAATTCGTAATGGAAAAGGATTGGTCGGTTTTCACCCGACCACCGATTCCAACCGTGTCGGCGGTAACATTTACGAAAATTCGCCAAAAGATAAAATTACAGAATTTACCAAACTACTCGGCGCAGAGTTTACAGTTCACGGTCAATCGCAGGAAACAACAATTTCTGTTGTTCAACCGTCGCCGTTTGCGTGGCTGGAAGCAAAAGGCAAAAGTTTCCGTATGTTCGACGAATGGTATGTGCACAAAAATTTTGGTAACGACCTCCGCGTTTTCGCTGTTCTGGAAACAGAAGGAATGAAAGGCGAGGTGTACCGCCGTCCGCCATGTCCAATTGTCTGGGGACGTGCGGAAGGAAAAGGGCGAGTGTTTTATTCGGCGTTTGGGCATTACGACGAATACTGGAAAGACTCCAATAACATTTCGCTCGTCTTGCAATTGATTCAAGCCGCAATCGGCGAAATCAAAGTTGATCTGACTCCAAATATCAATACAATAACTCCGGAAGCCGCCGTTCTAAAACTACCGAACTGATAACTAAAGGTACTCTAAAAACCTTAGCAAAGATTATTTTTTTGACAAGATATACTGCATGAGTTATAAAATTGGTACTTTTGTGACTATTCAGCGGAGTAGCCCGATAGGGCATGATTTTCGTAACAGCAGGTCTTTGACCTGCTGTGTAACACCAAGCAGCCTACTGCCTGAAAGGCAGAATTTTAATCTGCCACCATTTAAAATCCTGCCCTTCGGGCAGCGGTTTCCTTGGTTTGTAGCCGCAGGTCAAAGACCTGCGGTTACGAAAATAAAGCCCTGTCGGGCTATTCGGTTTTTCGGATCAATCCGGAAAATAATTATTTAGAAACTTGAAAAATACCAAATACAACCCTAACACAGTATATACCGGATTTTATTTGATTTTTATCCTGTAAATTTTGTAAATCCTGTCAAAAAAATAAGTTTTTAGAAGTTGCTTTTAATAATCCTATGAAATTCTTAACCTTTTTGTTGTTGGTGTTGGCAATATTGACGGAGTTGCCGATTTTTGCTGAACCGTTGAAATACAAAGGAACGCCGAATCTTTCCGGTAGTGGTAAACATGTTGTTTTGGTTGCCGGCGACGAGGAATACCGTTCCGAAGAAACGGTTGTTCAAATGGGACAAATTCTTGCAAAACATCACGGTTTCGATTGTACTGTTTTATTTGCCGTCAATCCGAAAACCGGTGAAATTGATCCGGATTGTCAGACCAATATTCCCGATCTTGATGTTTTGAAAACAGCAGACATTTTGATTCTTATTCTCCGATACCGTAATTTGCCGGACGAGCAGATGCAATATTTTGACGATTATTTCAAATCCGGTCAACCTGTTCTTGGGATAAGACCGTCTGTTGTTGCTTTTAAGATTCCGAAAGACCGCAAGTTTGCTCGTTACGGTTGCGATAACACCGACGGCGGCGAATGGCAACAAG
>JAISBG010000313.1 GCA_031266315.1 Planctomycetaceae bacterium
ATTTACGCCGACGTTTTGCGTATCGACATTGAAAAAACCAACATCGGACAAGACGCCGCCGCACTCGGAGCCGCCGCACTTGCCGCCGTCGGCGCAGGTTTGTGGAACGATTTTACCAAAATTGACCAAATCCTAACACCCGAATCCCGCCAATCCCCCAACGAAACCAACTCCAAACTCCACGACCAACAACGCACCCAATTCCAACTCGACACCCAATTCCTCGCCAAACGATAACCAAATCCTTGTATCCCACAAAGACACAAAGGACACAAAGATTTAATAGCAATCTCCAGAAACTATTTTTTGTCCACGAATTTTCCACGAATTTTTTTTTCGTGATAATTTGTGTCAATTCGTGGATAAAAAATAGTGTAACCGTTCACGCAATGTTAAAATTGATCTTCAAGGCGGAATAGCCCGATAGGGCTTTATTTCGATAACCGCAGGTCTTGGACCTGCGGTAGGAACTACTTAAACTTCTGCCCGATAGGGCAGGACTTTAAGCGGTCGCAGATTAAAATCCTGCCTTTCAGGCAGCGTTTTTTGGGGTCGCAACCGCAGGTCAAAGACCTGCGGTTATCGAAATAATGCCCTATCGGGCTACTCCGTTTTTAGGATCAGTCGTAGAAATTGATTCTTCGAGAACGGTTACGGAAAAACAAAACGAACCACCTAATCCGATAGATTCAGAAAAAATTTTTAAAATTTTACAGATCAGGTATTGCATTTTTTTGCGACTTGTTTTATAATCTTGTCCCGCATTTGAAATTTGAATTTAATCGCGATGAGTTTGGTTTTGTTCCAAGTTCGGTTGAATCGTGTTTAAATAATTGTTTATTGTACGGTTTGTTTTTTTGTACTGTCAACGAAAAAACTTTTTTGACCGCGCAATAATTTTTACAACATTATCAAATCCACTAACAAAAATTAAATGGAGGCGAATTATGAAAAAGACAGATAAAAAATCAGGTTCACTGCGTGCAGAAGTCAATGTAAATATTGACTTTACAGCAAATGTTAATTAAGGCAAACGGGGGGGGGGGGGGACGAATATTTAAATTCGGAAACCGGAATTTTTATTCTGCAATTCCGAATTATTGTAACAATAATTCTGCGGGGATTTCTCCCAAACCTCCTTTTGCCTCTTGCGGCTTTACTCTTGTTGAACTTCTGGTAGTGATTGCGATCATTGGTGTATTGATTGCGTTACTGTTACCGGCTGTTCAAGCAGCACGTGAAGCTGCGCGGCGAATGCAGTGTTCAAACCACCTCAAACAAATTGGTTTGGGCGTTCACAATTTTCACGATACGTGCAACGGAATCACGCCCGCTTGCGTAAGTGAATCTTATTCCCCATCGTTTTGGGTGTTGCTGTTCCCGTACATTGAACAAACAGCTCTTTACGATTCGCTTTGCGCCCTTGACACAAGTCAAGGAAATATTGCCGGAATAAACTATGACCGGACTTGGTGGAACGGTCTGACATCCAGCAAACCCGGATTTCAGGAACAACTCGGCTCCATTCCGGTTTACCGATGTCCGTCGCGACGTGCCAGCGGAAGTCAACTTGCTACTTCTTTGGATACCGCGAATTTAAGCGGCGGTCCCATTGTTGATTATGCATTTCCTGTGATTCTTCAAGGAAGCGGCGCATGGTGGGAATGGCACAGTCAAGATAATACAGGTACGGCAGTTTATGACATTCCCAGTAATTACAAGGGACCGGTTCGCGTTGCAAAGTTACAAATTGCCGGTAATAAAAGAACGTGGATTCCGCGCGATTCATTTTCATGGTTGAGCGATGGAATCAGTAATCAAATCATTGTCGGAGAAAAGCATATTCCACAAAATCGTTTAGGACAATGTGGACGTAATACAACTATTACCGGCAGTCAACATTTTGCGGACTGTTCTTTCCTTGCTCCGGCTGAATATACTCGTACATCTTTTGCACGCGGCTGGCAATCCGGCTCGCCGCGTATTATTGCAAGAGGTTCAAGCGATTATCAAGGAGATGAACAGAATTCGTCCCGAACATTTGCTTTTGGCAGTTATCATCCGGGCGTTTGTCAGTTTCTGATAGGCGATGGTTCCGTGCAATCGTTATCGGTAACAATTCCCGCTTCCACATTGGAAAGTCTCATTCACGTCAATGACGGCAAAACGGTTTCACTGCGATAATGGTTAATCAAATTGCATTGCCGCGCGGCGGCGAAATCATACACGTTTCGGCGGATATTACCGCCGGAACGTGTTACTTAAAATTAAATAAACCCCAAATTAAAAGGAACAAATCAATATGAAACATATATTATTTTATCTCACATTGACCGCGTTACTAATTTTTGCCGGTTGTAATAACGGTAAAGTTGGACTCGGCGGTAAAGTGACTTACACAGACGGTACGCCGCTGACAGTCGGCGAAGTCTGTTTTGAAACAGACACTTATATGGCACGCGGAGCGTTGAAAAAAGACGGCTCTTACGTTGTCGGTTCTGTTTCGGCAAAAGACGGACTTCCAAAAGGAACGTATCGCGTTTATATTTCCGGCGCGGATCAAATGGTTTCGGAACCGGACGGAATGCAACTACCGGAATCGCTGATTGACGAAAAATACCGCCAAAGTACAACTTCCGGTTTGACGGTTGATGTCCCTGTTCTCGGCGGAAAATATGATATAGTCGTCGAACCGAACCCGAAAATAAAAAAGTAGAAAAAGCTCATAGACTCTTCACACTTTAAAATTAGATTTTGGTTTTTAGAGATATACTTTGCACGGTTGAAAATTACTCTTTTTGTCTATGAATTTCCTCCGCCCTGAAAGGGCAACGCGTAACAACCCACCGCAACGCGGTGGGTCAATGCTAATAAACTTCGCCCTGAAAGGGCAATGGATTAAAATCGCCAAACCGTTTTGCACTGCCCT
>JAISBG010000329.1 GCA_031266315.1 Planctomycetaceae bacterium
GTAAAGCCGAACGGTGAAGAACGAATGAGTTGTAAGAATTTTGCGGAAAAATATTGAGAAAGCCAACATTTTCCGCTCTCATTTCTTAACTCTTCCCTACATACTGCCCCCCCCCCCTCGCTTGCCCATTTTAACATTAGATTTTTCACCGAATTGTTCTGAGCGCTTCTCCGTGAATTTTTCGAAGCGTTTTCAACAAAGTTTTTCATCGTTGTATTCCTTATTTTATAAGGTTTCATTGGAATAATCGCGAAACATTTACCGCAAAACAATACGGCAAAAAATATGTATCGCCATTGAATCAGATTCAAATTTTATGAAAAACAAAGACGAATGTCAAGCGGAATCTTTTCTTTTTGAGATTTTTAAGGATTTCAGAGAAATTTTCTTAATTTTTTTATAATTGTTCAGAATTGGAAGAGATAACCCTACGATAAATAAATACGAGGTAGGCAAACCTTTTTTTCCAAAGATCGCCTACCTCAAATAGATTAAATACGAATAGTTACGAAAACTTAACTGACACTGCCGACTAATTCCGGTTTGACTATTTTTTGTTCGTCTTTAGCCAGTTTGAGAATTTTATATTGCGACGCGAGATTCTCTTTTGATTCTTCCGCAAGATCATCCAGTAATAAACCCTGAAAAATAAGTTGCTTTTTATCGCCAACCATTTTGACATCAACCGAAATAACTTCTTTACCGTTGAACTCGCCTTTGAGTAATTCTTCGGAAAGCGGGTCTTCAATACTCCCTTCAATCGCCCGACGAAGAGGTCTTGCTCCAAAATCAAGGTTGCTTCCCTTCTTAATGAGATGGTTTTTGGCTTCGTCGGTCAGGAGAAGTTTGAGACCTTTTTCGTACAACCGATCACGGACTTTTTTGAGTTCCAACTCGACAACCGCTCCCAAATCTTTTTCTGTTAAATGCCGGAATACAATAATGTCATCACAACGTCCCACAAATTCAGGACGGAAAACACGCTCAATCTGTTCGTGGACACGTTCCTTCATACTGTCGTAAGACGCATCGTCTGCCGGTTTCTGGAAACCAAACGCCGATTCGTTTTTAATCGCTTCCGCTCCTGCATTGGTGGTCATAATTAGAATCGTGTTGCGGAAATCAATGTTCCTGCCGAAACTGTCCGTCAAACGTCCTTCCTCCATGATTTGTAACATCATATTGAAAACATCAGGATGCGCCTTTTCAATTTCGTCCAGCAACACCACCGAATAAGGACGCCGTCGAATTTTTTCCGTCAATTGACCGCCTTCTTCATAGCCGACATATCCCGGAGGGGCTCCAACAAGACGGCTAACATTATGTTTTTCCATATATTCGCTCATGTCAAGTTGAACCAGCGAATCTTCATTACCAAACATAAATTCCGCAAGTGCCTTCGCCAATAACGTTTTACCAACTCCGGTCGGTCCCGCAAAAATAAATGCTCCGGTTGGGCGTTTGGGGTCTTTGAGACCGCTCCGGCTTCGGCGAACCGCTTTGGAAATCGCTTTAATCGCCTCGTCCTGACTAATAACCCGTTTGTGTAAATCCGTTTCCATTTCCATAAGCCGTTTGGTATCTTCGAGTGTCATACGAGTCAACGGAATACCGGTCATCTTAGAAACAACTTCCGCAATCACTTGATCGTCAACAAGTCCGACATTTTCCTTCATTTTTTCCAATGCTTCCTTTTTTTTGCGGACAATACCGTCAATCTCATCACGAAGAACCAACGCTTTTTCAAAATTCTGATTACCGACCGCCGCTTCTTTTTCTTTACTTAATTTTTCAAGTTGTTCGTCCAGTTCCTTGAGCGATGCCGGAGAGGTCATTGATTTGAGATGAACTCGTGCGCCGGATTCGTCAATCACGTCAATCGCTTTGTCCGGTAAACAACGTCCGGTAATATATCGGGTTGAAAGTTCGACTGCCGATTGAATTGCTTCATCGGTAATTTTAACATGATGATGCTTTTCATAACGGTCACGCAAACCTTTGAGAATCGCAATGGTCTCTTCCTGATTGGGCGGTTCAACCATCACAATCTGGAAACGGCGGTCTAACGCACTGTCTTTTTCAATATATTTTCGGTATTCGTCCAAAGTGGTTGCTCCAATACACTGAATTTCGCCGCGACTCAATGCCGGTTTCAAAACATTGGAAGCGTCAATGGCTCCTTCCGCACCGCCTGCGCCGACTAACGTGTGAAGTTCGTCAACGAACAGAATAATCCGCCGGAACCGCCTAACTTCATTCATCAATGCTTTGATACGTTCTTCAAACTGACCACGATATTTCGTGCCGGCAACCATCATTGCCAAATCAAGTGCAACAATACGATGGTTTTGCAACAAATCCGGGACATGTCCTTCGACGATCATTTGGGCAAGACCTTCGGCAATTGCCGTTTTACCAACACCGGCTTCACCGAGCAACACCGGATTATTTTTTGTTCGGCGACTCAGAATTTGCATTGTCCGTTCAATTTCTTTATCGCGTCCGATTACCGGATCAAGTTTTTTCTGGCGTGCGAGTTCGGTCAGATCGCGTCCGAAACTATCAAGAGCCGGAGTTTTGGATTTACTATTTCTTTGCGGGTGATCGTGGTAGTCCATTCCCATCGGGTCAATTCCATGCCCCATATCACTTGGATCAATCCCGTGACCCAAAAGATTCAGAACTTCACGCCGAACTTCGTCCAGTCTCAGACCAAGATTCATAAGAACTTGCGCGGCAACACCTTCCTGTTCACGAAGGAGACCGAGCAAAAGATGTTCTGTTCCGACGTAGTTATGGTTTAGGTTCCGGGCTTCTTCCATTGAATATTCGATAACTTTTTTCGCACGCGGAGTTTGCGGCAACCGTCCCATCGTAACAAGATCAGGACCGCTGCGAACCAGTTTTTCAACTTCGTGCCGGATTTTTCGAAGATCAATATCGAGATTTTTCAGAACATTGGCGGCAACACCGCTTCCTTCTTTAATGAGACCGAGTAAGAGGTGTTCGGTTCCAATATATTCATGATTGAACCGTTGAGCCTCTTGATTTGCAAGTTGCATTACTTTTCGAGCCCGATCGGTAAATCGTTCGTATGGCATGGTTTAATGATCTGTTGGCTGGTTGAACCGTGTTTTTATAATCGCCGAACAAATACAGCGACTTAATTTTCAATCATTGTACACCGAAAACGCTAACCCGCAAGGCGGAAAACCGGAGAACTCCAAACTTTCCCCTCATTTGTTAGACGGATATTTGAAATTCAGGCAAATTATTCCGAAAATTCGGCAAAACAGATAAGGAACTTACTTACAATACTGTTGAGGGTAACTCTCATTATTACGTTTGTATTACCGGTTATGCTCACATGATTAAACCAGACGTACATTACTGCAAGTTATAGCGGTTTGAGGTTCGAGTTCCCAAGTTCCATAGTGAGAAGGTCAAGACCTAATTTGAGTCAACAAACGTACCTAGTTTTTTTCAAAAGTTTGTTTTGGTAGGTATTATACCTAGCCGGCAGTGGTTTCAAGTTAAGATGTTTACTAACGAAGTGAGGAATATCTTAATTTAGCAAATTGAGTACAATATATAAAATAGTAAATATATGGCGATCTATTTTGTGCTATTTTAACATCATTCGCTTAACTTGAGACCACTGCCCTACATCCCAACCCTCCGGCACGAACAACAACAGAATTATAACGCCTTCGGGACAGGAAAAAAACAGTT
>JAISBG010000330.1 GCA_031266315.1 Planctomycetaceae bacterium
GCCGAATAAGACCATTAAGAGAAAGTGTTGTTTCATTGATTGGGGGTGAATCCAAACCGGTTGTTCTACAACAGAGCTGCTCCCAACACAACAAACTAAAAAATTTCACAAAAACAAAACAAAAACAAAAAACACCGTGTTAAAAAAATTATCGTTATTTAATTATCAACCTTATTCAAGACAATTTTCTGTCCAGCTTTTCCTGTCCACCGCTGTCAACAATGATGGATTTACAAATTGAAAATATTAGTGTTATTCGTGAAAAACGTCAAATACTCAAAGATATTTCGTTTACGGTTGAACGAAATGAGTTTATTGGTATTCTCGGACCGAGTGGTTCGGGAAAGAGTACGTTAATTGAAATTCTGTCGCTAACAGGGTTGCCGTCTTCCGGTCGGGTACTTTTTGACGGCGGTCTGGATATTGCCGAACACACGGAGGAATACAAAAAATTGTTTCGGTATGTTCCGCAATACGACACGTTATATCCGGCGTTGACTGTTCGTGAAAACATTGGGTATGCCGCGAGGCTTTTACTTCCGCGATGTTCGGCTCAGGAGATTTCGGATCACATCAATTTATCGTTACAGCGTGTCGGATTGAAGGAACATCAGGACAAACAGGTTTTCAAACTGAGCGGCGGTCAACGTAAACGTGCAGGAATTGCGGCGGTGTTGCCGGGCAATCCGCGTTTGCTGATTCTCGACGAACCTTCTTCCGGGCTTGATCCCGCAATGGAACGAAAATTAATGTTGTTACTCAAAAGAATTGCGGAATCGGGAACAACAGTGATCTGTTCAACTCATGTCATGGAAAATATCCGGCTTTTCGACAAAGCGGCGGTTATCGACAAAATCAAACTTGTCGGTCAGAAGACTGAATGTGGAAAACTGCTCGATTTTCTTCCGACAGAAGAGTTGCTCCAAAAAATGTACGAAAAAAATGAAGATTACGCGGAATTTTTTGAAAAACTTGAAGCAGATCCCGACATTTATTATTGGAACATAAAACCGGAAATCCCTGAACAGAACAATCTCTTCCAATTCTTTTTGGAGAATTTTCGGGAAAATATTTTGAAAAATATTTCGGAAAATATTCGTCCTGTTGGTAATTTTTTGACTCTCTTTTTTTGTTTTCTCTATCGTTTTATTTTTTGTTCTGTATTTCGTTTTGCAGATAACATCATGATTCGATTTCCTTTGGCGCGCCAGACGTTTGACGTTTTTGAACGTAGTCTGCGTCTTTTTTGGAAGGACTGTTTTTTATTGGTTTCAACTCTATTTCTTCCGCTTATTCTTGGTTTTCTGATTGTTTTGAGCCAGCAAAACGAGAGTAACATTTATCCGTTATTATTTTTTACTATTATAGTTTCACTTTGGTTTGGGATGAACAATTCTGTTCGCGGAATTGTTAGTGAACGAAAATGGTTTATTCGGGAACATTTATCCGGTCTTAACATGAATTGTTTTTTGTTCGGAAAAGCGTTGTTTTATTTTCTGTTGGGTATTATTCAGGTTGGTTTACTTTGGCAAACGCTTTATTGGTGTTGCACTTTTTTTTGCCTTGAATCGTTGAATGAAAAAATGATGTTATTGAATGGTTTGATATTACCTTGTGTTTTGTTTTGTTGTTACGTCGCGGGAGTTGGTTTTGGTCTTTTTATTTCGAGTCTGGTGTCAACAGAAAGTGTTGCGGTTGCGTTGGTTCCGTTATTTATTATGCCGCAGATTTTACTGAGTACGGTTGCGGCAGGTAATTCCGCTGATTCTTTCGATTTACCGGAACGGATTCTTCCGGTAATGATAAATAAAACAAAAATTACCGAAACAGACGAACCATTCTTACCTGATTGGAAACTCAAACCGTCCGTTGAAGTATTCCGTTGGGCATCATTTTTCTGCTATTCACGACCGGCACTGTTTTTGCTCGAACTCAAAATTCGCGAATACCCGGATCAAACAGTACGCAACGGAGAACAAATTCATTTTCTTGGTCTCATAACGGTAACATGGGTTACATTCTGGCTCACTTTCCGGTTCCGCCAAAAACAATGGCAAACCCAACGTCATGGATAAACTTTTTCATTAAAAGCAGAGTTAAATGTAAAGTGGGCAAATATAAGGTGGGCGACCTTTTGCTAAAAGGTCGCGTCGGCGATAGCCGACTGTGAATTAGATTAACGACGGTTAATGGTGTTGCCCTTTCGTTTTGAGTCAACCGGCGCGACCCTTCAGCGAAGGGATCGCCTACCTCTTTTCACGCTTTTTCGCATTAAAATACGAAAATTCCACGAAATATTACCTAATATTTTTATCCAATATTTATAGTTTATTAGGAAATGAAATAATTTTTTAGCAATTACTGCGCCAAAGGGTTTCTATATCGGCTAGGATTTTAGTTTCTATTTAACAAATGTTAGTAATTTAATAAAATTGTGGTTTATAACGATGTCAAAAATCCTGTTCAAACCAACCACAACACAGTATAATACAATTTAACGCCGTTAAA
>JAISBG010000341.1 GCA_031266315.1 Planctomycetaceae bacterium
CTCATTTTTAACCTAATTTTTTTGTTGTGAAAATTAGGTTGAAAATGAAGTTACGAAAATTTGGTTTTGATCTTTTGAAAATACCTATTATCCTAACGCGGTATAGTAAAGAGTTACAACAAAACAAATTGTTGCGTTTATTGAGGCGAAGCCGGTTCCTTGATGGTTTTCCGCAACAAATCCATGGCGCGTTTTACGTACAGATCGTCGATAATATCAGGATGTCCGATGTATGGATAATTTTGCAACACAAAAACAGATTCCTGCAAACCGGTTTTTCGTGCGTCAACGATAGCGACAAATGTTTTTTCTGTTTGGTTTCGGTCAGGTTGTCCAGCCGGATAAGCCCCGACCAAAAGTAGATAATCGACATTGAAAAGACGCCGTCCCCGCCGAATCATTTCTTCCGGCTCAATGGGTTGTTTCGGCGGCAGGACAATTCCTCCGGCAAAACAATCAGACGGTTCTTTGGAACCAGCAATCGCCTCCGCCAATAATCCGCGTGTTCCGGCTTCGATAACCGCAAGCGTTTTACCGGAGGTGTTCAATTTCCGGCACACAACTTCTTGTAACCGATCATCGCCTTCACCGAAAATCAGATCACCGAGTGTTTGGTAAATCAGAGTTGCCGTTGGTTCGATTTTTTTGAAACATTCCTTTTCTGTTTCGGCTTCGGAAGCGATTCGAAGCGTGATTGTTGCCTGATTGGCGGTAATTCCGACTTTAGGATCATGTTTCCGGTTGATAATATCCGGCAACATCGCTTCAATCTGACTTTCTCCCAAACCGAAAGAATGAATTGTACGAAAACGCAATACTCGTTTTTGTCCGATTAATTGGTCGAGCATTTCCTGAATAGACTTTTGCCCGCTGTCCTGCCACATTTCCTTCATTTCCGCCGGAACACCGGGATAAGCCATGATACGAAAAAAGTCAAGCCGCCCATTTTTGAACGGTTTTTTTCGTTGCACGGTAAAATCAATTCCCGGTGCGGTTCCGTGTGGATTACGGATTGGCACGGCTCCGCGCGGCTGAAACGCCTGAATTTCATTTGCCTTAGGCATTTCATGCCCGCGCCGTTGAAACATTTCCTGAATTAACCGCATTGACTCGTCGTTTTTTTCCAACGGCACTCCAACACCTTCGGCAATTGCCTGACGTGTCAAATCGTCGGCGGTGGGACCAAGACCGCCAGTCCAAATAATCAAATCAGTTCGTTCTACCGCAGCACGAAGAACATCAATCATTGCGTCCAGATCATCGCCAACTGTTGTATGGTACAATGTCGTAACACCAATATCTGTCAGTTTAACACTGAGCCATTGAGAATTTGTATCAAGGATTTTCCCGCTGGTCAGTTCGTCGCCGTTAGAAATAATTTCCGCTTGCATAATGTTTTTACCAAAAAATTGAAATAGTAATAATTATTCTGATTCTTTCAGAATTGTGAAATGATGTTTTTTTACTACTGCGTTAGGGTTGTATTGGGGTATTTTTGAATGATCGAAATTAAGTTTTCGCAACCTCATTTATAACCTAATTTTCCTAACAAAACAACCTCAGTAGCAGTAGGATTGCAAGTTTTTATTCCGCCCCTTTAGGGGCAATGCATAACAACCCACCGCAACGCGGTGGGTTAAAGCCCACCCATAAATTTCGCCCTGAAAGGGCAATGTCAATCCGCTTTACGTTGCCCTTTCAGGGCGATTGTTGGAGAAGGACTGTTCCCCACCGCGTTGCGGTGGGTTGTTACGCATTGCCCTTGCAGGGCGGAGGAAAACTTACAATCCTACTGACCTTCTGGTAACCTCTCTTGACATCGTTTACAGTTGTGGTTAAAATAACTACAAATGTGGGTAACTTCTAAAATTGAAAAAATAATTAATAAATTAATAAAAAGGAGTAAGAAATGTCGGATTTTGAAATTTCAGAGGCTCAATGGCGGGTGATGGAAGTTGTTTGGTTGCGCGGTGAGGCAACGGCGGCGGATATTATTGACGAAATCACGCCGGACACTGGATGGACTCATCAAACCGTGCGAACTCTTCTTGCACGGCTTGTACAAAAAGGCGTGTTGCAAACCCGACCGGTGCGGAATTATTACGTTTATTCGCCGCTTGTGTCCCGCGAAGAATTGGTACGGAACGAAAGCGAATCGTTCCTGCAACGCCTTTTTCACGGTAACACCGATTCGTTGCTCGTCCATTTTGTCCGCGAAGGAAAAGTCCGTCAGGAAACACTTGACCGGTTACAAAAAATGATTGACGAACAACAAAATAAGAAAAAATAAAAGGTAGGCAATGTTTCGTCGAAACATCGCATCGGCGTACTCGCCGATTTGTCCCTGTTTACGGATTAAAATTCTGCCTTTCAGAAGTGGTTTCATTAAGTCAAAGACCTGCGGTTATCGAAATAAAGCCCTATCGGGCTATTTGATGGGTCGGAGCAATCCGGTAAACAGTTTAAATAGTTACTTAAAAAATTCCAAATACAACCCTAACAGCATCAGTAGGATTGCAAGTTTTTCCTCGCCCCTTTAGGGACGCGGTGGGGACAGTCCCTCCCCAACAACCGCCCTGAAAGAGCAACGCAAATGGATTGGCATTGCCCCAGTGGTTTCAAGTTAAGGATTTTTTGGCGTGGGCGGTAGTGGTTTG
>JAISBG010000375.1 GCA_031266315.1 Planctomycetaceae bacterium
AATCACCCCTTG
This sequence comes from Planctomycetaceae bacterium, assembly GCA_031266315.1. Taxonomy (GTDB): domain Bacteria; phylum Planctomycetota; class Planctomycetia; order Pirellulales; family Thermoguttaceae; genus WRKP01. The sequence continues at coordinate 13 of JAISBG010000375.1, forward strand.
ACTCCGTTACAACGTTTTTGGAATCGTGTCAAGTCGTATGTTCGTTGCCGTATCGAACATGTATTCGGAGAACAAAAAAAACGAATGGGCGATGAAACGTTGCGAACGATTGGCGGAAAACGTGCCGCCTTCTGGATCGGAATGCGAAATCTCGTCTCAAATATGAGACGTGCAATTACTCTAACAAAGTAAAATGACAGAAATAATACGCAATGGTCTAATAAATTCGGAATAAATTCTGCCTCATTTCAATACCGAATACAATATTACTATAAGATCGGTACGAAAATACACCAAAAAATAATAATAAAGAACTCGACAAAAAAATTTCTTAAAATAAAGAAATAAATTAAGGATGTTTTTAGAACCTCCCATTAATAATTTGTAATGAGGTTAGGATATTTTTTATCGTTTTTGCTCCGAGTGTAAGGAGGCAACCGCTACTATAGTAGGCTCCGCGAACCCATGCACGATAAATACTGCTGCCGCCGCTGATTTTTTCTTTTTCGAATGCCATTTCGCTAAAACAAAATGTATTTGATGTTCCGTCGGTAATTGCGGAAAAATTTTTGACACCAACTACAATCGCACCATTCACTGCCACATAACCCCAATCAGCTGTTGCTGCTGGAGTCGTTGTCATTCTTTGAGGATTAGGAATTCTTGCGTATGGCGGAGAAGTAGAAGGAATAACACCTCGCACTGCGCCGGATATTCCGACATAATGTGACGGATAATATCCGATGTCTGCGTATTTACTAACGAAAACACCTGTTGTAGGGCAAGTGATAAAGGACATTGGCGACCCGCCCCCTGATGCTTTAGCAATATCTTTATTTGCAGCAGTATTAGAATTAATTGCATAATTCCATTTACTGAATAAAGCACTTTGTTCAATAAAGGGCAATATTCGGAAAAACACACTGTAATTGTAGTTAGATCGTTCCGCAACAGTTTGTGTTGGATCGGTTTGATCTGCGGCATCCGGTGTCCTTGGATAAGGACTTTCCGGAGGCAAAGCGTTTTCGAGGTCGTGATAATTGTGTCCTGCAAGTACAATTTGTTTTAGATTGTTTGTACACCGCATTCGTCTTGCGGCTTCACGCGCAGCTTGCACGGCAGGCAGCAGAATTGAGATTAACACGCCGATAATCGCAATCACCACCAGAAGTTCGACCAATGTAAAGCCAAACGGTGAAGAACGAAGGAGTTGTAAAAATTTTGCGGAAAAGCATTGAGAAAGACAACACTCTCCGTTTTCATTTCTTAACTTTTTACCATATACCCTACATACTGCCCCCCCCCCCCTCGCTTCCCCATTTTAACATTTGGCTTTTCACCGAATTTTTTACCAACTTTTTTACCGAATAGTTCCGTGAATTTTTCGAAGCGTTTTCAACCAAGTTTTTCATCGTTATGTTCCTTATTTACATGGTTTCGTGAAATCATTGCGATTCGCTTGCCGCACAACAATACGGCAAAACAACGTTCGCAATTGAATCAGATTCAAAGTTTATGCAAAACAGTCCCAGATGTCAAGGCGTGTGTTTTCGTTTTTAGAAAATTTTTAATATCTCAGCGGAATTTTCGTTAAAAGTTTGTAATCACAAGGTGGGCAACCTTTTGCTATTTGTTAAAAGGTTGCGTCGTGAACTAGATTAACGACGGCAAATTGTATTGCCTTCCGCTTTAGAGTTAAGAGACGGCATAGCCGTTGGGATGCGTGGAGTGCCAGTGCCATGCGGAAGCAATTACTTCATCAATATCAGTGTGTTGCGGTTGCCATCCCAGTTCTTTTTGTACTTTATCAGAATTAGCAAAAAGTTGCGCCGGATCGCCTTCGCGCCGCAAACCGAACACTGTTGGAATTTCCTTGCCGGTAACTTTTTTTGCCGTATCAAGAATTTCTCTGACCGAATAACCGTAACCAATACCAAGATTATAAAACCGTGCATCACCGTCTGACAATGCTTCAACGGCGAGAACATGAGCCGTAACAAGATCGTTAACATGAACATAATCCCGAACACAAGTTCCGTCTGAAGTCGGATAATCAGTACCAAATACCGTAATATTGTTGCGTTTTCCCATTGCCGCAAAAAGAACCAACGGAATTAAATGTGTTTCCGGCTGATGGTCTTCGCCGATGGTTCCGTCTTCAGACGCGCCGGCAACATTGAAATAGCGAAACGCCGCAAAACCAAACTTCGGATCAGTAGCGGCAATGTCCCGTAATATCTGTTCGACAAACCATTTTGACCGTCCGTAAGGATTGATCGGCTGTTGTTTTGTTGTTTCAACAATCGGCATTTCTTCGGGTTCCCCGTAAGTGGCAGCGGTTGAACTGAATACAAACCGTTTCACACCAACACGTTCCATTGCTTCGAGCAGGCTGACCGCACCGGCAGTATTGTTGCGGTAATAGAGCAACGGTTTTTGAACCGATTCACCAACACTGATTAACGCCGCAAAATGCATCACCGCTTCGATATGATGTTCGCGCAGGATTTCTGCAATCCGGTCTGTTTCCTTTAAGTCAACATGATAAAACGGAACATTATTTGGAATTGTGTTACGATGTCCGTAACTCAAATTATCTAAAACAACAGGAAAATGTCCGGCTTCAAGCAATTGACGAATAGCATGAGAACCAATATATCCCGCCCCGCCTGTAACTAAAATATTCATAGGATTCGTGTTTTAAGAAGGAAAAACATATACTGTGTTAAAGTTGTATCTGGTATTTTTCAAGTAACTATTTTCTGGGTTGATCCAAAAAACCGAATAGCCCGATAGGGTTTCATTTTTGTACCAGTTAAGTAAATAATCATGCAAATTTTTAACAAAAATTACACTGAATAGTTATGAAAATACCAATTTTATGACTCACACAGTATACTTTGAAATAATTACTAACATTTAACATACTTGATTTTATGATTGAAATAACAGAATGTCAATAATCGCGGTTCTTCTCCGATTTACCTTCCGCGCGAAACTTATCGGCAGGATGGCAAAGTGAAATAATGCATCGTCGGCAATTAACGTTTTGGCAGGTGATTTCTGCTGTATCAACCGGTGAATAGTTAAAAAATAATCCTCCCGATGCGTGCATTGGTTCGTAACGGGAGGAAATTTTTTTATTTTTTTGTTGAATACTGGTATTTCGAAAATTGTGAGGTAAAATAATTTTAGATTTTGCAACTTGTCATTGGAATAGCTTTTTAAAAATGAAACTTCTTATTATACTACAGGGGCACCTCTAATAATTGAGATTCTATCGTTTTATTTTTTTTATAGATTTTTTTCTGAGAATTTCTATTTTTTTTGTATTATTTTTGTTTTTTCTAGGGAATGATTTTTGCAATTTATCATTTTTCGTTTCTTATTGAAGGGGTTTGGGCATACTATCCCTTACATTTTGCCTTGGAAACACGTTTCAAACTTACGAGTCGGCATATTGTAAACTAAATTCCGCATCCCAATCTGAAATTTCGCTCGAATAATTCCATTGTTCGTAATATTTCATTGCCCATTAGTAATTAATTTGTTGAGTTTACTTTTGAGATTGGGTTGGTATAATGTTTCGGAGTTGTTTTTGATTAAACAATGTTTTTCAATTTTTTCCCAATTTTCCCCCAGTTTTAGGAGAGATTCCATGCAACGACGTGATTTTTTGGCAACAGCGGCAACAGTTGGTGTTGCGGCAACGATTTCTGTTTCTTCTTCGTCATCGCTTCGTGCTGCTGAACCGAATTCTGTTTCGGGCGACCAGCGAGCCAAAGCCAAACTTCGGTTTTGTAGCCAACTCGGTATTATTCCTGGCGGCAACACCGAAGAAAAACTCAAATGGATGAAACAGAACGGTTTTGAAGCGGTTGAAATCGGAGGACTTGATAACAATTATTTAGACTGGAAAAAGCGTGCCGACGACGCCGGTTTACGAATCGCTTCCATTTGTATCGGCTCTTTCGGTAACAAATTGACCGACGAAGACCCCGAAAAACGGAAACAAGGTTTCGACGAATTAAAAGTACAACTCGAAAGAGCCGGCGCACTTGGAGCCAATGGTGTTGTTTATGTTCCAGCAACCGGTAAGCCGGATCGTCCGAACTGGCGTATCCGTGAACTGACGGTTGCAATGCTTAAAGAACTTGGTCCGTTTGCCGCCGAACACAAAACGAACATCATTTTGGAACCGCTACGGCGAAATGAAGCGTGGTTTTTGCGTCAAGTTGGTGATGCCGCTCAAATTGTCAAAGATGCTGGAGTTCCGGGTGTTGCGGTTCTCGGCGATACCTATCACATGTACACCGAAGAGCCTGATGATATGGCGGCGTTTATTGCCGGCGGAGAATTTGTGAAACATGTCCATCTCGGCAATGGAACAAAACGCCGTTTGCCCGGTCAAGATGATCATTGTCATATCAAAGCCATGCGCGGTCTCAAATATATCGGTTACACCGAATTTATTAGTTACGAATGTGGTGTGGACGGCGACAAGGCAGTCGAAGTTCCAAAATCCGTCGAATATCTCAAAAAATGCTGGAACGAAGCTTAAATAGCGGATAGTTGAGAGTGGATAGTTACGCAAGCGGAGTATTTACTGTATTGTATTTAGTTCATTTGCGGGCAATTCATCAAAAGTTGTCGGCAAAAATGGGTGGGCAACCTTTCGCTGAAAGGTTGTGTCGGCGTTAGCCGACTTTGCCTCTGTTTATGGACGGAAATCAGTGGAGTCCCCAATTACCATCGTTAATCTGTTCCCAGTCGGCGAGTACGCCGACGCGACCTTTCAGCGAAAGGTCGCCCACCTAATTATTTTACTATTTCGGTGGAATCAGAAAAATTGCTCTTTGTTACGGAGGCGTGATTTGTTATACTTGGCGTTAATGGAAATAAAACATTTGGAACAATTTTCGACAGAACTATTTAATTGAAAACACTTTATGGCAGGTGAAGGCGGCGACAAAACACATGAAGCAACCCCGCGGCGAAGAGAGCAGGCGCGTGAACAAGGTCAGGTTGCCAAAAGTCAGGATTTGGCAGCGGCATTAGTTCTTCTGTTTGCAATCATCTTGTTAATGACGCTTGGCAAACAGATTGCCGAACATTTTGCCAATTATTCCCAGACGATGTTGAGTGATCCGCTGTTCCTTATTCCTGAAAACGCGGAGAAGGACGGATTGAATCAATCGGTAATGAACGAGTTTTACAAGATGGTTTTGTCGTTCTTGCAACCGGTGGGAATCTTTTTTTTGTCATTACTTGCGGTTGCCGTTTTAGCCAATCTTGCGCAAATTGGTTTTCTTTGGTTGCCGGACAAACTTGGTTTCGATTTTACCCGACTTGATCCGATTAAGGGATTTGGTCGGATTTTTTCGATGCAAAGTGTGATGCGGCTTTTGATGGGTATTGTCAAGATTGTAATTTGTGCGTTGGTCGCTTACTATGCTGTGTGCGGAGAAATTGGTACAATTCTCAATCTAACGGAAAATGATGAAAATCAAATATCCAATTATCTGGTTCAGACATTGCTGATGATTGCGTTGAAGGTTGCGGTGGCACTTGTGATTATTGCGATTCTCGATTATATGTATCAGAAATGGAAGTTTGAGCAAGACCTTCGCATGTCAAACGAAGAAATGCGTGAAGAAATGAAAAACATGCTCGGTGATCCGCAGGTTCTCGGCAAACGTCGTCAAATTCAGCGTGAAATGGCAATGAAACAGCGAGGCGGAGTTCAGGGAACTTCCGACGCGGATGTTGTCGTAACAAACCCGACCCATTACGCGGTGGCGTTGAAATTTGATCCTGAAACAATGGATGTTCCGATTGTTGTTGCGAAGGGAGCCGATTTTTTAGCGCAACAAATTAGAAAAATTGCGTTGGAACATGGAATTCCAATTATCGAAAAAAAACTTCTTGCTCAGGCGTTGTTTAAAACGGTCGAGATTGGTCAACCGGTTCGTGAAACGGAACATCTGATTGCCTTAGCGGAAATTTTGGCGTATGCTTACCGGCTTTCCGGACGAAATATCGAAGAAGAACTCCGGCGACTCCGGCAACACGCGGCTTAGAAACAAAAACGTGAAACCGTATATTTCGTTGCGAAAAATAATTTGATTTATTGTAATCGATATTGATCTACATTCGGCGGTCTATGAAACACGCTATTCGGTTTGAAAACGATTCCTTATATTTTTCCGCGTCGCATTTTATTACATTTGGCGACCCGGAAAAAGTGGAAGCACTTCACGGGCATAATTTCCGTATCAAAGCGGAAATAACAGGACCGATGAATTGCCGTGCTTATGTTGTTGATTTTGTGGTTGCTTATGAGGCGTTGAAACGAATTTGTGAAACGTTATCGCATAAAGTATTGTTGCCGCGTGATCATCCGTACATTAAAATCAAATTGGTTGATGATTCGGTGAAAGTAACAATGCCGCCGTTGAGTTGGTCGTTTCCGAAAGACGATACGCTGATATTGCCGATCAAAAACACAACCACAGAATCATTAGCGGAATATATTGCAACAGTTTACCGGAAATCACTGGAAAACGATTCGGCGTTTGAATATCCATCGACACAATATTCGATTACAATTGAACTCGAAG
>JAISBG010000411.1 GCA_031266315.1 Planctomycetaceae bacterium
ATAAACAGGGTCAGGATCATTCCACCAAACACGACCATTCAGAAAATACCGATTCGAACCATGCCAAGGTCCCGCCTTCAACGAATTCCATTTTGCTCCGTTGTCCGGTCCAATCCGCATGGCATCGACACAACCAAACGATGCCCCCAATGTCCGCATGTTTTGCGAAATATTACAGCCGAGAATAAAAACATCGTTTCCCGCCGCTTGACGGATAATCTCAAAACCCTTGCGGTACGCGGCAATCGGTGTTAGGTTCGGATCATGAAAGACCGGTTCGCCAAGATCATCAGGACAATATTCGTTGTTGACATAAAGTTGTTCGGTTGCCGTTCCCGTCCAAAGACCGTCCAGTTTGAAATAGTTAAACTCCCACTCTCCGGCAATCCGTTGAACTTCGTCATGCAGATATTTTTGTACCTCAGGATTCGTCAGGTCAAGCGACGTGCCGCCCCAGAACGATTCGTAAGGTTCGCCAAGTTTATTGACTGTTTGTGTGTAACGCCGTTTCGATTTCCCTTGTTCGTCCAGAACATCGGTCACTCCGCTTTTCACAAACCAATCCTTATTCCAATACGAGTCTTCACTGGAACCGGCAAACGGCATAAACCAAATTCCGGCATGAAAATTGTTTGACCGAATCATCTGAGCCGTTTTTTTCATACCGTTTCGGTACGCTCCTTCCGAATTGTGTTGCGTAAAATTCTTTTTCGGACCGTTTTTGGTGATACCGGTTTGCCAGCCGTCGTCAATTTGTACGAAATTGAAACCGTAAGGAGCCAATTTTTCGGCGGCGGTTTGAGTGAGCCGGACAAGTTCCGTCTCGTTGCAGGCTCCGCCGAATTGGTCGGCATACCATGTGCAATAACCGGAAAGCGGTTCTTTGATTTGAATTTGGTGTGATCGGGCAATTTGCCAAGCGTAACGTTCCAAACCGCGCCGGCAATCATCAAAACGTCCCAATACAAAAATTTCCGACAAATTATCCATCGGGTTGTTTTCCAAATCAACAGGCGGCAACAGTTTGCCGTATTCGATTGTCGGCGAAATGAGAACTTTGCCCGTTTCATTTTTGTTTGAAAAGACAATTCCTGAACCTTTGCGGTGAGTGATCCAACCGGTTACAACACCGTTGCGGTTTTCCGGGTTCACCACCGCAAGGAAGGAATACGACCCTTTATGACCGTCCACCGCGCGAAGTCCGGCAGTTCCAAACGATTTCAACTTCTCTGCCGGTTCGGGAAGCAATAATTCGATTTTCGGAAATGCCCATGTTGTGATCCGACCGTTTTCGTAAGATTCCTTTGCAAAGAAATTGGAAATCAGAACAAACGGATTTTGTTCCGCCAAAGTGTAAATTGATTCGATTCCCAAACTCATACTATTTTCGTTGTCATCTTTCTGAATTACCAACGACACTCCCGCAATTGGTTGCCCGTCCCGACCGGTTACCGGATGTTTGGCAACAACCGCTGTTTTCCCGTTTGGAAGTGATATTTGGGCGTAAAGCCCGTTCTGGTCAACAGAAACAACACGCCGTTCGGAATTCCAAGAGACCGCAACTTCGCCATTGCTAATCCGTGTTGTCTTCTCCAACGTTTCAATCTCCAACACTTCTCCCGACTGAGCCAAAAGAAATACCGGAAAATAAAACAACATCGCAAAAAATAAAATTGTTCGTAACATGGTAGGAATTAGTTAATAGTTGATAGTGAAGAGTGAATAGTGGAGGACGCAAGCGGAGAATAAACCACACGTATTAAATCCGCTTGCGTCCCCAACTATTCACTATTCACTATCAACTATTCACTTTAGATGTCCTTTCATTAAGTGTTAAATTTTCTCCAAAAGACACGTGTCTGAAACTTCGGGACACGTGTCTGAAACTTCGGGACACGTGTCCGAAACTTCGGGACACGTGTCCGAAACTTCGGGACACGTGTCCGAAACTCCGGGACACGTGTCCGAAACTCCGGGACACGTGTCCGAAACTCTGGGACACGTATCCGAAACTTCGGGACACGTGTCCGAAACTCCGGGACACATGTCCGAAACCTCAAAACAGTTACATTGTCAGATATTTTGAGTTGTTGTCAACTGGTTTTGAATAAAAGCCGAGAGGAATTTCGATCAAAAGTGGGCAATACTTTTCACGGTTAAAAACTACCCTTTTATTTATGTGAATTATTGGGGAGGTGGGCTATTTATCAAAAGACCCGCTGGGCGGTTGCGCCGGTTGAGTCATTATTGACTCCAAAACGGTTGGCAATACAGTTTGCCGTCGTTAATCTGATTCACTGTCGGCGAAAATGGGTGGGCAATCCGCCCGCTGGGCGGTTGCGCCGGTTGAGTCATTATTGACTCCAAAACGGTTGGCAATACAGTTCGCCGCTGTTAATCTGATTCACTGTCGGCGAAAATGGGTGGGCAATCCCTTCGCTGAAGGGTTGCGCCGGTTGAGTCATAATTTTGCCGTCATTAATCTGATTCACTGTCGGCGAGTACGCCGACGCGACCTTTCAGCGAAAGGTCGCCCACCTACAAAAGGTTGCCCACCTCTTTCAGGTTTATTGTAAGTCTTTATGTACTAAAGACTTATGAAAACATATAAGTGGCTGTTCACTGCCGGGTTCACTCCTCAAAACGGCTTTGTTCACCGGGGATAGGAATTGATGTTAAAGTGTTGATTATAAACAGGTTATGATTATTGCAATACAAAATGATATTGAAAATCTCATTTTGAAACGTTTATAAATTTCACCCGATGTCAGTATTTTAGGTGTTGGCAACTGATGATTTCGATGTACAACTGGGTCATTCTTGAACCGGACGTAATACCAAACCAAACGAATTTATCATAGTAGAAAATGTTGGTGTTTTCAAGAGACTCTCTGGTGGTTTTGGGCAGACAATTTTGAATCTTTGAGTTCGGCAATCTCAATGAAAATCTTTAGAAATAAAGAGTATTTTTAGTCAAAAATATTTTTTGTCTGAAATCTTATTTTTTACAAATTTTTTCTAAAGTTTTTTCGATAAAAAGGATATATGGGTTCTATTGAAAAGAAGGATGGATTGTGTTATGCTATTGGAATGATCTTTGACAATTAGGTTAAGAAACGTGGTTTGTAGTGGTAAATGGGGATTTGTTGCCCCGTTAAAATCGTTATAATGTAAAAAAAGTAGGGCTAACCGAACATAATATACATTATCGGACTGAACAAAATCAGTCAAATCACCGTTAAAAACAACACCGAACAAGAGTTTTACTTCACATTTGACGGTCACGGAAGTACCAGAGTCTTAACAGAT
>JAISBG010000665.1 GCA_031266315.1 Planctomycetaceae bacterium
TGGAATTTTCGTTAAAAGTTGCTCAACGTCAGGTAGGCAATTTATCAAAAGTCGCTGAAGGGTCGCCTATCTATGAATTTTATCCATAAAGTCGGTTAATGAAAATTTCACTGAATAATTACAATATTGAATTTTTAGAAATACCCTGTTATAATTATTTTCTTAAGTGTTTGTATTTTTCAAAGGATCGAAATCAAGTTTTCGCGACCTCATTTTCAACCCAATTTTAATAACGAAAACAACCTAATTGCCTATCTCTTGAATTGTCTATGAATCTGTCAAAATTTTTTGTTTCGGGAATAATTGTATTTTGTACTTTTTTCGTTTTGGCTTTGGCATCGTCTTATCTTCCGTTGACATGGGACGAAGGAATGATGAATGAGCGTTCTGCGAATTTATCGTTTTGGTTTCAACGGGTTTGGCAACAAATTCCGTATGTTCCAAAATTTGTTCAAAAAAATGTTCAAAATATAATTCCGCCTCGTTACGAATTGGAAAATGTTCGGGAAACAGATTCTTTGGAATTACTGTTTTCAACTTGGGGATTGGAAAGTTACTGTTTCACCGAAGAAGGACATCCCCACTTTCCGGTGTTTCTCAATAGTTTCGGTCAAGTTATTGCTCCGCCGTTTTTGCCGGAAATTGTACAATTTCGTTTTGGTTCTCTCGCATTTTTTTCACTTGCAATCGGAGCGGTTTTTTATCGCTTGCAACAAGAATTTGATTCTGTAACAGCGGTTTTCATTATTGTTTCGATTTTATTGATTCCGCGTTTGTTTGCCCACGCACAAATTGCGGCTTACGATTCGGTGTTGATTTCGGCATGGCTTTTGAGTTGGGCGTTTTTTCCGTGTGCTTTGAAATCAAGTTGGGGAACATTGTGGTTTGGCTGTGCAGTTGGTTTGACAATATCGTCTAAATTTTCAGGTTGTGGCGTTTTATTGCCTCCGGTGTTGTGGTTGGTTATTCGCTTAATAGCGAATCGGTTTGTTTCCGTAGAAAATCGGTTACGTATTGACGTTTTACCGAAACGTATTTTCCTAACAATATTTTTTGCACTGCTTACGTTTTGGCTATTCAGTCCGCGTCTGTGGTTGGCACCGATAACCGGAATGTATCAATATTTTTATTTAAACACACATCGGACGCTCAATATTGCTGTACTTTTTTTCGGCAATATGTACGATCTGACTTATCCATTGCCGTGGTATAATACGCTTGTGTGGTCGGCAATTACCGTACCGATTGGAATTTTAGTTCTTTTTTTTGCCGGTCTCATAACAATTATTCGGGACAAAAATAAACATTGGTCTGGTTTTGGGCTTTTTCTGAACATGTCGTCGTTGCTTTTTATTCGGGCATTGCCGGGAACACCGGTTCACGACGGTATTCGAATGTTTGTTCCGGCGTTTCCGTTTTTGGCAATAATTGCCGGAATCGGAGCCGCAACACTTTGGAAGGGAGTATTTTGGAACAGAATATCTGTAAATAAAAAACACGAAAATAAAGTATTTCGCAACGAAAATATGAAAATCAAAAACAAATTTTTAAATATTTGTTTAAAAAATTATTTATTTATACGATTATTGGTTTTATTGATTTATATTGCGAGTTTGTTCAACATGTTTTGGTATGCTCCGCAATGGTTATCGTTTTATAATTTAGTGATTGGCGGTTTACCCGGAGCGGTTCGGGCTGGTATGGAACCGACTTATTATTGGGACGGTTTAGATGATGAAGTTCTTCATTGGCTTTGTCGTAATACTAATTCCGGTGATAAAATCGCTTTTAGTGTTCATTCTCCTGCGGCACTTGACTTATACTTTTCTCTGAAAAAAATTCGGATTCCGTTTGAAATTCCTCCTGTAACAGAAACATTCGATGATTTCAAATCGCAAGGTTTTCGATACTATATTCTCCAGCGTCGTCCCAGCGGTGAGTTTGAACGGGACAAGCAATTGATGATGCACGAAAAACCGGTGTGGGTAAAAACAATCCGCAAGAGCGGTTGGGGAGCGTGGAATCTTAATACCGTACCGATTATTGAGATTTACGAAATTCCGCGTTGAATAAATCAACCGTTTTTAGCCACGCGGTTTCGACCAACGGTGAAATCCGACTCCAGTCATATTGTTCTTCAACGAGCCGGCGTCCTGATTGAACTAATTGTGTACGTTTTTCCGAATCGCCGAGTAATTCAACACAACGATCCGCGAATGTTACAGGAGTATCGGCAAGAACAATATTTTTATTGTTTTCGATATTCAATCCTTCGGCACCGACGGTTGTTGAGAGTACAGGAATTTTTGCGGCGAACGCTTCGAGAATTTTGAGCCGTGAACCACCGGCAATACGGAGCGGAACAATTTCCAAACATCCTTCTTTAAGCGGCAACCGAATATCAGTAACAGAACCGGTAAAACGAACCCGATCTGTTTGTAACTTCAAAAGCCAATCCGGCGGATTACGACCAATGACTGTTAATGTTACGGATGGTTTTTTTTTCAGAATCAACGGAAAAATGTTACGGAGAAACCAGACAACCGCATCTTGATTCACAAACGCGTCCATCGAACCGCAATACACAAGATGATTGGGTTTAGGTGTATTTTCAATTTCGTCATACGCCGCAACCGCAACACCGTTGGGAATAATACAAAAATTACTGAGTCCGAATTTGTTACGCAAAAGTTGGGCGTCGCTCTCGGAAACGACGGAAAGATAATCAGTTTTTTGATAATATTTTTTTTCAAAACGATAAAGTTTTTGGGCTTCGTGGATTCCAAGCATCATTTTGAACGGATTCCATGTTGCTTTTGTAAACCGTTGCCATGAAAGATATTCGATGTTGTGAGTACAAAGGAACTGAGGCAAGAAGTTGATGTAAGAACCGTAAACAGCATAGTGCGTCCATTCGATATGAACCAGATCGAAATGTTTTTCCCGAACAAGTTTTTGTAATATCAATGTGTAGTTGTGCGAAAAATGATTCCGAACCGAAATAGGAAGCGGATGAAATAAGGACGGAACTGCTCCCAAAATAATTTTCGGCACGGAATTATAAATAC
>JAISBG010000705.1 GCA_031266315.1 Planctomycetaceae bacterium
GGATCAATCCGTTCACCCTGTTGAAGACGTTCCGTAAGATTCGACGCAAGACTATGAAGACTTTCAATACGGTCAGGAACACTTTTTTGTAAAACCTCCAAATCATTGTACAGATTCTGAGTTTCTCCTTCTGTACGTTTTATAATTTTTTCCAGATTTTCACCAAAATCGTCCGGTAACGGTTTTTCTTTGGTACGGACATGGACAAGAAGACTTCCTAAATCTTCCTGTAAATTCGTCAACGTCGGTGAAGTCAATTGAAATTGTTCCATTAACGGATCACTAATATCAACTTTCAAATCAGGAGGCAAACCAAGCGAACGGAGATAAGTATCCGTGCTGCCTTGATAAGTTACAATTCGTTGGAGCAAAGAACTTTCCGAATTAAGTAACCGTTGCCGTGTCTCTTCAACTTGCGAAATATCAGTTAGTTGCCCTGCGTCAAAAACTTCAACAAACCGTTGCAAATTGTCCTCCAACGCAATAATATTTTGCCGTTGATTCTGGATTCGGATTTGTTCGGCAAGAAGACCGTAAAATCCGCTGTTCGCGGTTGGAATATTCGCCGCGTTAATATTTCCAGCCGGTGCCGATTGCTGACCAACTCCTGTAACAATTTTCGTGTAATAACCTTGTTGGAAGAAAACCATTTGCCGGATTGCGGCTAAAAAATCCCGCTCCGCCTGCGTTAGGTTTTCCAAAACAATTTTTCTACCGGCGTTACGAAGAATCGGTTGCACAAACCCGACATTGAACAACGAATCCGCATACCAAGTATTCGTTCCATTAAACGACCAAGTAATCGAGTTGGCTAAACCAACCACCAACTCTCCGCCGGTTGCAAAAAGAATTTTCGTTCCGGTTCTTCCGGCACTAAGATCGATATCGTTACGAAGGTTGGTGTTGCCGTTGTCGCGAAGCCGCCCGTTTGCCGTGTAAAACAGCGAATCGCCGCCGTAAAACTGAACATCAAACCGGAACCGTTCACGCGAAACCCGCATCGCCGCCAGATAAAGATTTTCCATCGCCGCCTGATATTCCGGCGAATGGAGCAAGGCAAGTTCAACCGCTCCGTCCTTGTCCAATGGAACCGCTCCTTTTTCATTAAACAATAAATATTGTTGCCAAGACGGATTTTCCGTGTTTGGCGTCATACCTTTGTCGTGCCAATGTTTGGAACCGTTTTTGCCGTCAACACCGTGCATTTTACGATGAGCCGACGGATCGTCCGGCGGCATCGGTTCAAAATCGGGATGAAACGGATCAAACATTCGTGACCGGCAATCCGTGTTGATTCGGTAATCGTCCAGTTTCCAATGCGGATCATGCGTTCCGCCGGTTGCCAAAAGCGAGTAAACTTCATTGTCCGCCTTAATCCGGTAATATTGCCGACTACAACCTTCTGTAATAAATAGGGAAACTGCGCAAAATATAAAAACTATGCAGTGTGAAAACCGCTGGCTTACCGTATCACACCAATTTGTGAACGGAAGGAAAATTTTGAAATATTTGAAATAAATAGATTCTATCGGCGTCTTTTGGTGAAAGTTCATCTTTTCTATCACTTTCTCGTTGTCTTTTGCCGACAAACATAGTTAGATGTTATGTCCCGATCAAACTCATACCGGAAACTATGTCGGAAAATATTACTCAAAAAACATATCGGATGTCAGTTTAGTTAAACTTTACCGATTGTTCTGGTTGTAGTGATTTTATGGCATAAATTAGGATTTTATATTTTCTTGACAAGATATAGAAAATAGAATAACATTAACGTTGAACAATACGGAATTGATTCATTATTAGGTTATTAGTTAATTGGTTAATAGTTAAATAGGATTATTCTATTACGTTAAACCCGTGCACGAGCCATGAATATTTGGAATAAAGTCTTTTTAGGTCTGATTTTTGTTCTTGCAGTTGCGGTTGTTTTTTTCACTTCGCAGGAGTTGAAAATACGCGGAACGGGTCAACAAGCAATCGCGTCCATTGAAAAGAAAATGGAAACCGCAACACGTGATATTGAAAAGATTTATGAAGGTACGGCTCCGGCAAAAAATATTTCGGAAAAAACTCTTGAGGAGTTGGGATTTAGCGAACTTCGGGTCAAACTTGTTGATCTTCTGTATGAACGCAAAAAGGCGTGGTTCGGTTGTAAACCCGGAAATCTCAATATTTCAGGCAAAGTGTTGACTCCTGAACAACTCGGCGGTGATAATCCCGCAACACCCGGAGAAAAACTGAAAACGATCAAGTTGCTCGAAGTGCCTTTAACAATTACCAGTCCGGTTGTTGAAAAAAACGGGAACGAAGAAGTTGTTCCTCCTGATGATCTCAAGGGGATTGTTTACGTTTTCGATGAAGGCGAAGCGGGAGTGGGCGGTTCGTTTTTGGGAATGTTTATTGCGGATCAGATGCAAAAAGTCCAGAGCGGTTATCAGGTAACACTTCAATCCGCCCATGAATTATCCGAAGCGGAAATCAAACGTATTCAGAGTGCGGTTCGTTCGACCTGGGCGGTTTATACAACGGTGCCATTGGATCGTTATCAAAACATTTTTGACCGGCTTACCGGCGAGGAAGAGGAAATGATTCCGGCATCGTTGCGTGAAAAACTGACCAATCCAGACCGGACACTCAAAGATTTCGCTGAACTCTTGAATTTGTTTTATCAGTACCGCGTGGAACTTAAAGAAAATATTGACAGTACCAAACGGCGTATCAACGAGTTAAACGCCGCACTGGAAATTGCTAAGGAGGAAGATCAGGATTTGCGGAAGGATCAGGACCTTGAGAAAAAACGAATCGAAGTGATGAAAAGTCAATGTAAAACGTTACAGGAAAATATCGACGCCTACGACAACAAGATCAAACAATTCCGTAATGAAATTGAAAAAGCGCAACTCCAAAACGAATGGTTAGTTGCGAAAATTGCCGAATATCAACTCAAGGTCAAAGAATTGATCGAACAAAAAACCGCCCAAGCCGCCAACGAATAATCAAACACCAATAACATCTTTCGGCTTGTCATTCGATTAACATTTATACTGCGTTAGGTTTTATATTATATTGGGTATTTTCCCAGTACCTATTTTCTTGATTGCTCCCAAACACGGAATAGTCAAATAGGTAATATTTCATAGGCAATCATCAGGTGGGCAACCTTTTGTAGGTGGGTGACCTTTCGCTATTTGCTAAAAGGTCGCGTCGGCGTTAGCCGACTTTGCGTCTGTTTCCGGTTAGGTAACCGGATTCCGAAACAGTTGGCAATAACGAATTGCCATCGTTAATCTAATTCACAGTCGGCTAACGCCGACGCGATGTTTTAGCAAAACATCGCCCACCTTATAATTGCTTACCTTTGATGAAAATTCTGCTGAAATATTACCAATTATTTTACGATTCCGTTGGGGGAAAATACTTGGGCGATGAATCTATCGCCGGACTTTTTCGAACTGTTTGTTAAGGCGTTGCGGAGAGATTTTTATGGAAGTTCCCAAACGTTGGGCAAAAAGTGAAACACGATATTCTTCCAACATCCAACGGAATGTTGTTAATTCCGTGTCGGTAATTCCGGCGGCTCGGTGAAGTTCCAGACGTTCCGTATATTGTTTCCAATATTTTTGTAATTCCAATGTTGCCTGCCGGTCAAATGTTTCACCGCCGTTGCGGAGTTTTTCAAAACGGAAAGGAATTGCCTTAAAATAACGCGGAAATTCACAAAGTACACGCCACGGCGTTTGAACCAAAAATCCGGGTTCTGTTAAACGTTTCAAATGTTCTTCGGTGTCCCGCCATGTTATTTCTGTACGGTTTGATTTGTTTTGTTCCACAGCAAGACGGGCTTGGTGGAATGATTCCAAAAGCGGAATAATCAATTTTGTGATTTCTTGTACAGCAATTCCGATTTCCTGTTTCGCCGATTCGCTACGGCGTTCAAACTCTTCCCGATTCGCCAACGGCAATTCCTCCAACCGTAACGCACGCACCGAAATAAGTTGTCCCAAATCATCAATTAAATTAAATTTCGGTAACGATTGAGCGCAAATTTTCAACTTATCGATATTCGGCAGCCATTGAATTTGTGTACGGATTTCACGTTTGTTGGCAGTGTAAAAAAGTTGTTCATATTGCGGCGGTCTTTCTTGTTCTTGTAACGGAACCGCCAGTTCTTTTCTCAGAACGTTAAAATCGCGGCTTTCACCAACCGTTTTCCCGTCATCGCCAAGAACACGAATATTCATTCGCAATTCCAACGGAATCTGCTCGATATTAAAGTCCGACGGAACAACAAGGCGACCAATAAGTCGTGTAACTTCCTTGCAAATCTGATCTTCAAGATCGCCTTGTCCGAATTGAATTTTTGTTGCCAATTCTTTGGCGGTGTCGGGAACCGGAACAATCTG
>JAISBG010000757.1 GCA_031266315.1 Planctomycetaceae bacterium
GGGACTTGTTATTGCGGCAATTTTCGCCGCTGCCATGTCCACACTTTCGGCAAATATTAATTCTGTTTCTGTTTCGATTTCCATTGATTTCCTAAACAACTGGTTTCCGAAATTTTTGCAACGTTATCCTGTTCGAATTCCGCAAATTGTTGGTATTCTGTCCGGTCTTTTGGGAATGGTTCTTGCTTTATTCCTTGCGACGTGGGATATCCGGTCACTTTGGGATCAGTTCAACACTTTTCTCGGACTTTTTACCGGAACACTCGGCGGTCTTTTTTTGATGGGAGTTTTTTCGAAACGGATTAACAGTGTCGGTGCAATGACCGGATTGATTTTATCGTTTACGGCAGTTGTTATTGTTCATTTATACTCGCCGCTTTCCTTTTTATTGTACGGTTTTCTGGGAATGATTTCCTGCTATGTAACCGGTTATGTTGTCAGTTTGTTTTTCAGCGGTTCCGCCAAAACAGTTGTTGTCATTCAAAAAACATAATAATAATAATGTAATATTTCAGTGAAATTATCATAATATACTGTGTTAGTGCTCTATATAATTACGTAATGTTTTCTATCAACTTTAACAACAATTAAGCAAAACCATGTTCAAAGGACTTATTGCGGCGACTCACACGCCTTTTCAACAAAACGGAACTCTTCATTTAGAAATTGTTCCAAAATACGTTCAATATCTTCTCAATTGCAAAATGGATGCGTTGTATGTGAACGGCTCAACCGGCGAAGGAATCAGTTTGAGTGTCGAAGAACGTAAAGCCACACTCGAAGCGTTTGTCAATGCGGTTGACGGCAGATTGCCAATCATTGCCCAAGTCGGAGCCAACGCTGTTACAGATTGCATTGAATTGGCAGCACACGCGGAAAAAATTGGTGTTGCGGCAATTAGTGCTTGTGCGCCGAGTTATTTTAAAGTTACAACCGCTTCACTGCTTGTCGATTTAATGAAAGAAATCGCGGTAGCGGCACCTCAAACTCCGTTTTATTATTACCATATTCCGCGATTTACCGGTCTTTCCATTGAGATTGGTCGATTCCTCCGTGAAGCGGAAACAAAAATTCCGACATTTCGCGGATTAAAATATAGCGATACAAAAACATTTGAATATCTTGAAGCCCTTGAATATGGTAACAGGAAATTGAATATTCTTTGGGGTTGTGACGAAATGTTATTGTCGGCATTGGTTGTCGGTGCGCCCGGAGCTGTCGGTTCGACCTATCCGCTTTGTAACATTATTTCGCGTCAGATTCTAAACGCTTGGAACGAACGGGATATTGAAAAAGCAAAATTCTGGCAACTCCGAAGTTGGGAATATGTCAAAGTGTTATGCCGTTACGGTGATTTGTTGTCCGGTCAACGGATTTTGCTAAAAACATTAGGTATTGATTTGGGTCCGTGCCGGTTGCCAATCGAAATGATGTCCGAAGATGCCGGAAGAAAAATGTTGGCAGACCTCAAAACAATCGGTTATTACGATTGGCAAGGTATTTCATAACATTGAAATAGCGGCTTTTCAACGAATATTCTTTTGAAAAGCCGCCATTAATGGAACAACATCTTGCGGAATATCAGAACCGCCAGACCTGTGTTGTAACAGAAAACGGCAACCCATTTTGTACGGATTCCAACTCGACAAAAAACGCGATAAATCCAGTGGCTGGTTTTTTCACCGTAATTATATCATCTTTTACCGGTGATGCTTCCCATTTTGCGTTCTGAAAATTTTTGGATTCTGACACGGCAATCCAAAGAGTTTTTTTCGTTTGAGGAATTTCCGTTTCAATGGAAATGTGATATTGTGAATCTTGTTCGGTGAGCGTCCAGTCCAATTCGGGCAATTCCTCTGCCGACGCGATATGTTGCGCAAATACCGATGCCGAATCAAACAATTTTAGTAAACTTTTTCCCTTATCGACTTCATGTTCCTCATTGGGAAGCGTCAAAAGATATTTGTATCCTTGAATATCGTTCCAATAATATTTTGTTGCGTCAACAGTCCAATACGGGTCATTGGAACCGTGAATCAATAATTTTGGAACATTAATACGGGAAAGATAAGTATAAGGATCCATTATTTTCATAAGATGAACTTTATAAGGCGAAGGAATTTCGTCTTTTTTGAAAAGACCTCTCTCTGTATAATCATGAATTTTCGGACTAAAATCTCCCCATGTTTCAATATGTCCTTCGAGTTGTTTTAATAAATTGAGATTATTGTAAACGATGGGAACTAAAGCGGCAATTCGCGGGTCATTTGAAGCCCCTACAAGCCATGTTGTCCAACCGCGTTTCGAAGCCCCGCCAATGATAAATTTCTCTATCTCATACCGAAATTCTTGCTTCATAAATTCCTGAGCGGTATCCATAGCGCGAAGAACACTTTTAGTCATCGGTAACAATAACACCCAAGTCAGGTCTTGAGTTTCAATTGCCTTGAGTAATGTTTCACCAATTAGGGCGTCTTCACGAAAACCGGTGCCTTTTTGG
>JAISBG010000775.1 GCA_031266315.1 Planctomycetaceae bacterium
CGTTGCGCAATGCTGCCGTTTGATTACTGTTGCTGAACAAATTCCAAACCGTACAATCCGTAACAAATTCTTTTGACAACTCCTGATTCGGCTGCATAAATTGATCACGGTCATTAAGCCATGTTGCTTTCGGCAACCGCCGCGCAGCGTGAACAACCATTGCCTGCTCAAAATTTTCCGGTGTTACGGATAACGCTCCGGCACTGACTGCCGACGCCGATAAGAAATAAACTAAATTCTGGTTAAGAAAATCGTTACCGACAACACGCATCGAAGCCAAAAAACCTTCCGCAATCCGGTCACGCCGGTCAACACGATCACTCCCCATCGTAACCGCAGAACTAAACGGCGGAAATGTAGTCGTTGCCAAAGGACGAACAATCCAACGGTTTAAATGTTTCTCTTTATTTTCCGCAACAATTTGTTTGATTCCGGTTTTTTCAATCTGTTCATCGAACACATCCAGTTTTATCTTTTGATGTTCCAGTTGTTCTCGTTCTGATAATTTCCAAAACACAAAACTCACCGGAAATTGATGTTTTCGCGATGTCCCCTGAAAATTAACCGAACTGAAAATAAAACCGTTCTCAAAATGGAATTGAAAAATCTTTTTCCGTAACTTATCGTCATTGCCGGAATTGATATATTTTACTTTCGCAAACAAACCAAGATAAGCGGTTTTATGTTCAAATTCGTATTTGATACGGTAAATAAACTGTGAAAACAATTCCCGTGAAACTTCACCGAGATTATCTTGATTCATCTGCTGACGAACTTTTGTAATTGAAACATTTTCCTTATTACACCCTTGCACCAATCCTGCTGATGCTGTTGCAAATGGAGGATTGACCAGAATAATCCATTTGATTTTCGGATTCATTAAATCGTTGCGCAATTTTTCCGGCATCTTCCATTTTAATTCCGATTTTAGTGCAATAGTATCTGCAAAAACAGAATCCGTATCGTCATTCAAATAATCGTACTGAAACACGCTGCAATCGGAAAATATCTGTTGTAAATATTCAACATCTTCCTGATACAATGTCGAAAGGTAGCAATATTTCAAGGCATCCTTTGGCAAATGATATTCGAGATTTCCTGTTCCTGCCGCCATATCCCACAATCGGTATTCGCCGCTCTTCCACCAATTCCCGCCAAGCGTCCGCTCTATATATTCCAACGCCTTTTTCGCAAACGGAAGAGGTGTATAGTACATTCCGTTTTGACGTTGTTTTCCCGTTGAGATATTTTTCGATACATCTTTTTCCATTTTATTATCATTCCGTAATCTTTCAGTGGAATTTTTGTTAAAGGTTGGCAATCATAAGGTAGGCGACCGCCCGCTGGGTGGTCGCGCCGCTTGAGTGGTAATGGACTCAATAGGCTGGAACAGTTCGTTCCCTGAGTCCATTATGTCTATTATGTCCATTGGAGTCGACCGGCACAACCTTTTAGTAAATAGCAAATAGCAAATAGCGAAAGGTCGCCTACTTGATGATTGCCTCCCTAATAAGCATTTCCATAATTAGCATTTTTGGGTCAATTGACTTTTTCTTTGTGACTGATTAAACTATATTAAAAGTTGTCTTTTCAATCTGTCTATTAAGGTTGCGTTAATAAAACCGAAAACCGCCGCTCCTATCGACAATGTTATCAAATCCAAAACGTCAATAACTTAATGGATTCCCAAGAAATTAAAGAAAAATTTCAGCAACTCCTTGATGATTACCATTCCAACCGGATTGACTGGAAAACTTTTGAGCAACAACTCTTTGAGTTGAAATCGTTGCGCATGGGTATTTTTTCTTCTTCCGGCAATGAAGCCACAGAACGTTTTTCGGCTCCCTCTCAAACGGCTTCCAATATTTTGCCGCCCCGTTTCTCCACCAATACCGTTTCCAAAAGCGGACGTTTCACTCTTCAATCTTTTCCCGAAACATCATTGCCCTTGCCGCCGAATTCCCGCCCCAATAATAAAAATAACCCTCCTTCCAATCGCACTCATCTCCCCTTCCTGCCAACCACAACCAATCAACGCGACACTATTGATCGTTCCGCGTCGGCATTTTTCTTGAACAACGATTCGCCCTCCCAGATTTTCCGATCCACAGGACAGTTACAAGTCTCACGACGGAATAATCGACTCGACCCGGGAACACGGTTGGGAAATGATTACACGCTTCAACGTGTTCTCGGAACAGGTCAATGCGGCGAAACTTGGCTGGCAGAAGAAAATTCAACCAATAATCTCGTCGTCTTAAAACTCCTTCCTTCGTTCATTCAACGAGACGAAAAATTATTAAACCGTGTTTCCGATTCGTTTCGACGGGTTTCAAAACTAAAATATCCGGGAATCTGTCCGGTTTTTCGGTTGACGGAAGACGAAGTTCTTGGAAGTTTTCTCGTGTCGGCGTTTTTAGATGCGTTGCCGCTCAACAAATATTATGAGAAATACTGCCAATTGTATCAGGATTTTCCGTTCACTCTCGCCGTTCGATTGCTCCTGCCTCTCAGTCTGACTCTCGATTTCGCCCATCGGAAAAAAATAACACACCGAATGTTGAAACCGCAAAATATTTTAATCGGTAAACGTTGCGGTGTTGTGATCACCGATTTTGAAATTACCAATACTGTCCGCAAAGAGATGTCGCACATCGGTGTTACCACCAACGCCGCCGTTACCTCGTTCTGGAAAGCACCGGAAATTTGGTCGGACAAAAAATATAGCCCGTATTCCGACCAGTTTGCTCTCGGAGTCCTAGCCTGTCAACTCATCACCGGCGACTTACCGTTTTCCGGAGAAAATGATTCGGAATGTCGTGAAAATATCCTTTACACCGAACCAATCCTTGACGAATCATTGCCGGAACAAACCCAACTCATATTGCAGAAAGTTTTATCCAAAAATCCCCAAGACCGGTTCACCACTTGTTCTGATTTTGTGAGGAAATTGAGCGAATCGTTGAAATTGAATCCGGCAGAGCAAACGGAAACAACATCAACAACAGAAATTTGGTGCTTCAAAGAAGATTTACCGGATACCTTCAAACAACAAAACCTAACTTTCCCTTATGCCAAAAAACCAAAAAGTTCTTCGATCATATCGGCGATTCCGTTTCCTCTGATTTTTTCCCGTACCGGTCTGATTGCTCTTTTTCTGGCAATCATGGTGTTGGGTAGCGGAATTGTTCTTTGGCAATGGCAGGGAACTTCAAAAAAAATACCAAACAACACCGTCATTCAAAACGGCAATTCAACAAACGAAAACCAAAACAGCCAAGAGGTCAACTCTTCAACCGCCGATTCTGCAACAAAGAATAAAATCGTGATTTCCGTTGTGGAGTTGGAGCAATTGACCCAATTGGCGGAAAAAGGCAACACCGATGCTCAACGGAAATTAGGTGAAATCTATTTTTACGGCAAAGGCGTCAAACCGGATTATCTGAAAGCGGTCAACTATTTTCAGTTGGCGGCTCAAAAAGATGATGTTTTTTCGTTGTATCATCTAGGACGTTGTTACGAGTTGGGGCTTGGCGGCTTGCCACGCGATACCACGCACGCCATTTCAATCTATAAACGTGCCAAAGGTTTTCCCAAAGCCGATGAAAGATTAAGAGAACTAAGAGCAGATAAATAATAAGTGTTGCTTGGTTTGGCAAAATCAATTTGACTGTGTAACATCGTACTACCCATGATCACGACAACTCATCAATATCTTGATCTTTATCCGGTTAATCCCGATAGCGAAAAAGTAATTGTGGGAACAATTCATCCGCATAACACCAACGAGTTCAAAATTCCGTTTTTTTACGGCAGTAAATTAAGTTTGTGGGAATTGCTCCAACGAGCGTCAGGCGGAGAAATCGGTCAGCCAATAACACTTTCCGGTATTTTGCAATTTCTTCAACGGCACAAAATAGCGGTTAGCGACACGGTTCGGGAATGCAGCCGAAAATCAACTTCGTGGGCGGACAGCGATTTGATTCCAACACAACTCAACACCCAACTCCTTCATCAAATACAAAACAGTAAAATACGCGAAGTTCTTTTTATGAGTGGTTTTGGCAAAACAAACGCGTTCAAACTTTTTTATGTTGACATGTTGGGGCGTAAAATCACGCCGGATATTCGGTTGCGTCGGGAAGTTCAACTGGATGCAGATGTTTTGGGACATCCGGTTAAATTGAGTATCCTTTATTCGCCGTCCGGTGCCGCCAACATCGCGTTAGCACAATCGGCAATCTACCGACAAAACCAATCAAAATATGCCCATTCACCAACTCCGCTTTACGATTTCAAAGTCGATTATTACCGCGAAA
>JAISBG010000793.1 GCA_031266315.1 Planctomycetaceae bacterium
GCGGCGGGCTGGCTTGTGTTGCCCCTAAAGGGGCGGAGGAAAAATTTACTATCCTACCGAACATCAAAATTCCAATGTCAATGTATGTTTTGCCGACTTTTTTACCGATGGTGCGTAACATGACAACTTAATTTCAATCTTTTGAAAAATACCGAATAGAACCCTAACACAGTATAACCGGAAATTCCAGAGGAAAAACCGTATTTCCGGTTTTATTGCGGAGTTTCTGCGGTTAATCTTTAACCCGTTCGATATAATCACCGGTTCGGGTATCCACTTTGATTTTTTCGCCGGTTTCGACAAAATTGGGAACGAGAATTTCGGCTCCGGTATCGACTTTGGCGGGTTTGGTAACATTGGTTGCGGTGTTTCCGCGAACACCCGGTTCGGTGTATTCGACCGTTAAAATAACATGATTCGGCGGAGTAATCCCGATGGGCGAGTTGTCGTGCAACAACATTTTGCAAATCATTCCTTCCTTGAGATATTTCCACGCGTCGTCCACCAATTCGGTGGAGAGTTCATACTGTTCATAAGATTCGTTGTCCATGAACGTGAACGAATGAGAATCTTTGTAAAGATATTGAGCGTCGATTTCCGTAATATCCGCTGATTCTAAGGTATCGCCGCTTTTGTAAGTTCGGTCGAGTACGGTTCCTTTGATCAGGTTACGAAGTTTACATTTATAAAGAGCCTGTCCTTTACCCGGTTTTACGAAATTACATTCGATCATAATGTACGGATCGCCTTCGATTTGTACTTTGAGTCCTTTGCGAAAATCGCTTGTATTTACTGAAGCCATAAATGTGGTTCCTTGATTGAGTGAGGTGAACGGGTTATACTTTTGTTATTGTGACTAATGTTAACGTGACTAATGTTAATTGGAAAGACGAATTAAGTCAAGCGGTTACGGAAGTGCCGGAACTTTTCCGGCTTCTCGAATTACCAATTGATTGGGAATCTTCGTCGGTTTCTCGGGACAATTCGTTGAAATATTCGTTGAACAATTCGCTGGAATATTCGCTTTTTGTTCCGCGTTCGTTTGTCGGCAAAATGACAAAAGGCGATTCCAATGACCCGCTCTTGCTTCAAATTCTCCCGCGTTTGGAAGAACAAGCCCTTGTTTCCGGTTTTTCCCGCGACCCGCTTCACGAATTATCGAATCATGTGTCAAAACATTTGTCAAATCATTTTTTGTGTGATTCTTCGTGTCGTGTTCTGAAAAAATATGCGGGACGTGCTCTTTTGCTTGTTTCAAACAGTTGCGGAATCCATTGCCGTTTTTGTTTTCGCCGTTTTTTTCCGAGACCGAATCGTTCCGACAAAAGTTGTTTTAACGATAACGATTTCGAAACCTTACTCGAACCGATCCGTTCCGACAACACCATTGAGGAAGTAATTCTGAGCGGTGGTGATCCTTTGCTGCTTGACGATTGGGAACTTGAACGATTGCTTTATTATATCGTCAAAATTTCTCATGTTAAGAGGATCAGAATTCATTCGCGATTACCGATTGTTCTGCCGAACCGCCTAACGCCGGAGTTGATTAAAATACTTTCGTTTCCTTTCCCGATTTACCTTGTGCTGCACGTCAATCACCCCAATGAGTTGAGTGATGATTTTTGGGTTCGCCGTGAGAATTTGAATGTTCCGGTCATTTTGTCTCAAACTGTTTTATTAAAAGGAATCAACGATAATTTTGACGTATTGTATCAACTTTTTGATCAATTGATTGACCATCGGATTATTCCTTATTATTTACATCAACTGGATCGGGTACACGGTGCGGCTCATTTTGAAGTTTCGCCGGACAAAGGTTGCCGTTTGCTGGAGCAACTTCGTAATTGCCTCCCCGGTTACGCAATTCCCCGATATGTTCGGGAAATTCCCGGAATGTTGAGCAAACAAGAAATAGGCAATCATGAGGAGGGCAGCCTTTTGTAGGTGGACAATCTTTTATAAGTGGACGACCTTTTATAGGTGGGTAACCTTTTGTAGGTGGACAATCTTTTGTAGGTGGACAATCTTTTGTAGGTGGACAACCTTTTGTAGGTGGACAACCTTTTGTAGGTGGACAACCTTTGGAGGTGGGCAATCCGCCCGCTGGGCGGTTGCGCCGGTTGAGTCTTCATTTTGCCGTCATTAATCTGATTCATAGTCGGCGAGTACGCCGACGCAACCTTTCAGCGAAAGGTTGCCCACCCATTTCCGTCGAAAGGTTGCGGAAGGAAAAAAATCGTTTTCGGCAACTGCCGAAAGTCTCCGGAAGGAAAAAAATCGTTTTCGGCAACCGCCGGAAGTCTCCGGAAGGAAAAAAATCGTTTTCGGCAACCGCCGGAAGTCTCCGGAAGGCAGAAAATCGTTTTCGGCAACCGCCGAAAGGTTGCGGAAATACGAACAAACGTTTATAGTGATTACCGTGAAGATCGTAAACGCAACATCGCGAAGCGTTTGTTCAAGAGCGAAGTCTATCGCCCCTACCGGTTACGGTATAACTTCCCATGATTAGCACACAACATCGGCAAGCACCACTGTTGTTGCTCCGTTTTCCACAATAAACAAAAACAATTAAACAAAACAATTGTAACTATTCCGTAGTATTTTTTTCTCTGCCTGAAAGGCAGGATTTTCATAACCGCAGGTCAGCGACCTGCGGCTGTGAACCAAAGAGACCACTGCCTGAAAGGCAGGATTTTAACCCG
>JAISBG010000797.1 GCA_031266315.1 Planctomycetaceae bacterium
CGGGTTAAAATCCTGCCTTTCAGGCAGTGGTCTCTTGGGTTCACAGCCGCAGGTCGCTGACCTGCGGTTATGAAAATACTGCCTTTCAGGCAGAGAAAAAAATACTACGGAATAGTTACTAGTTTTTTAGAGATTCTCCAAAGAATATCGAAATTTGCGGTGTTTGGACGATTTTTGCGTCAACACAACCAAAATTAAATAATTAAGGTTATTTGTCTTTTGCGGATATTATTATCGCGAAATCACGAAAAATAGGAAATTTTTAATAATTCTCCCGTTAATTTTTCGTGATTTTCGTATTTTCATGCTAAAATAACAAACCGGTCTCAATTTCTTTTATGTTTGCGAATGTTTTTTTTATACTGGATAGTCTATGGGTAAAGCAACAGTTATTGGTTTAATACTTGGGTGGTTTCTGATGCTCGGATCCATTATATATGGCGGCGGCGTGGACAAATTATGGATTTTCTGGGATGTGCCTTCTGTTCTTATTGTCTTCGGTGGGGCGATTGCGTCAGTGTTGGGAGTTTATCCGTTGTCGGCGTTTCTGCAATCAACGAATTTTATCAAATTTGCTTTCACTGCGAAGGAACCCGATGTCTTGGAAACGATTATGCAAATTGTTTCTTTGTCGGAATCCGCACGGCGCGAAGGGCTTTTGTCTCTGGAAAACCGTATGGAAGAGATTGACAACCCGTTTTTGGCAACAGGTTTGAGAATGGCGGTTGACGGTATTTCGCCGGAAGTGGTCGAAGGAATTATGAACACCGAAATCGACGCCGTAAACTCCCGACATCTTTATGGTCAAAGTGTTATCGCCAACTACGGTAAATATGCTCCGGCGTTTGGAATGATTGGAACATTGATCGGGCTGGTGATGATGCTTGCGGATTTAGACCCGGATACTATTGGTGCAGGTATGGCGGTTGCTTTGCTGACCACACTTTACGGAGCAGTCGTCTCCAACCTGATGCTCCTCCCTTGGGCAGACAAACTCGGTTTTATCAACTCCAGTGAAATTCAAACAATGGAAATCACCTTAAAAGGTGTTATCGCGATTCAATCAGGAGAAAACCCGCGTGTTATTAAACAAAAACTGTTAATGTACCTGCCGCCAAAAGACAGACCCGAAGAAGAAGAAAACGAATAATAGTGAATAGTTATTAATTATTCACTAAATACGGTTATGAGACGTAAAAAGAATATTCTTTTAATTATTGAGACATCTCGTGCTTTTGGTCGGGGATTGCTTCAAGGGATTTCGCATTATATTCTCGAACATGACGAATGGAGTGTCCATGTGGAGGATCGCGGGTTGCTTGAATCAACACCGTCATGGTTACAAAATTGGAAAGGCGACGGGATCATTTCCCGAACATCGTCGTTTGCTGTTGCGCGAACATTGAACCGTCTCGCAATTCCTCTTGTCGAACTGTTGGGCAATGGTCAACAAATTGTTCCTGAAATTCGGAGTGATGAAGATGAAGTTGCCGGTTCGGTGGTTGATCACTTTGTTCAATCGGGTTTTACCGATTTCGGTTTTTTTGCAATTGGCAATGCCTGGTGGTCGCAACTCCGTCAAGAAGCGTGGATTCGTGAAGTTCAAAAACGCGGCGGTCAGACTCATCTTTTTGCTCAAGCCGGAAGAGGGCGGCGTGTTTTTTATCCGGTTTGGGAACCGAGATATGATTTAATGATGCAACGTTGGTTACGCTATTTGCCGAAACCGATTGCGATATGGGCGGTGAGTGATGCGTTGGCGATTCGTCTTTTGGAGGGTTGCCGCCGTGTCGGAATTCAGGTTCCCGGCGAAGCGGCAATTCTTGGAACAACAAACGACACGCTGCTTTGCAACATCATGACACCGCCGCTTTCAAGTGTTGATTTGAACGGATTCCGTATCGGTTATGCCGCCGCTGACCGTTTGGCTTGGAAAATGAAAGGAAAAACGGTACAAGAATCTCCGGTTTTGATTCCGCCGATTGGTGTGATTGCCCGGCAATCAACGGATATGGTTGCGTTGCCCGATAAAGAAATTGCAACGGCAATTCGTTTTCTACGGGACAATGCCGCACGAAATATTTCCGTTGATCAGATTGCTGAAGCGTCCGGTATTTCTCGCAGTACGTTGCAACGGCGTTTCCGCAACAAAATCGGACATTCCGTTGAGAAGGAAATCATGCGAACCCGAATGGAGCGGGCAAAACGGTTGTTACGGGAAACCATGTTTTCACTTTCCGCCATTGCCGTGAAAACCGGTTTTGCAACAACCGATTATTTTGTCCAAGCGTTCCGCCGTGAATGCGGCATGACTCCTCACCAATATCGTAAACAAATTCAAGCCGTATTCACAACCGATTAATTTCTGTAATCGTTTTAGAATTTTGGAGAACAATTGCAATCAAAAGTCGGCGGTCATCTGGTAGGCAATCATAAGGTAGGCAACCGTTCGCTGAACGGTTGCGTCGGCGATAGCCGACTTGTACTTTGTTTATGGACGGAAATTATCTACCAAAACGTTAGGAACACTAATTATCATCGTTCATCTGATTCACTGTCGGCGAGTACGCCGACACGACCTTTCAGCGAAAGGTCGCCCACCTTATGATTGCCTACTTTAACGAAAATTCCGCTGAATAATTAAGTTACCTTAAACGTATCGTATAAAGCAAGAGTGTTACGTTTAGTTTTGTTTCATGCAGCATTTTTTGTACTTTTTTCCGCTACCGCATGGGCAAGGGTCGTTACGTCCAACCGTGTTTTCATTACGGAATGGTTGACCGTTTTCCGCTATTTGAAGTTGACCGCTATAATATTTCCGCATCATATCACTAGCCTTCGTATTACCGGTCATTTCGTCCATCATCTGGTACAAAAAATCGTCATTAACATTATCTCCTCCAAATTCGTTTTCGTATTGAGCCAATTCCTGATCAAGTTCTTCGGAAGATTCCTCGTCTTCAGTTACAGTTACGTCGTTCTCTTTGGCATGAGACCGTTCAAACGGAGATGTTCTCCAAACATGATCAATCCACTCCGATACGTCCTTTTGAGTCCGCTCAATACCTTTATCCACCGTTTTTTCTATCTCCTCCCAAAATTGTTGCCATAACCAATGGTCGTTTTGTGCTTCAATCTGGTGTTGCCGGATTGGTTCTTTCAACGATTCCAGAATCAGCAACGCTTCCTCGCCTTTGTTCTCCAGAGTTAATTGGTTCGCCTGCGAAATAGACTCTTTTTTGAAATGATATTTGCTCTTGCCTAATATGTCGAATAAACGGATAAATATCAGTTGATTAATCCGTTCACTTATCTTTTCCGCTAAATCGGGATCATCTTCATCATCTTTAAATTCAGCGAGTTTTTGTTTACTTTTTTCTACAAGAGCGTCGGCTTCCTCATAACGTTTTCCGAGTAAAAGCAAAGCCGTGTAAGAAATGAACGCAAGACATTGATCATAATAAGCCTTCGTCGGGTCAGGAAGTAAACCAAGAAACTGTTCAAAAATTTCCACTTCGCGTTTTCCCCAAAGAATCGCGTCGTCAATCCGGTCTAAAGAACAAAGTATTTTCTCAATATTCCGAATCGTTTTATTTTGTAATTGCAGTAACAGAGCAGACGGCGCAAGTCGTTGATGGTCGCGAGTACGCAGATATTCGACGTTCAAACCTTCAAGATTTTCCGCAACCAAACGATTACGCTCGTTAAACACTTTTTCAAGTTGGCGAAGTGCTTCTTCATATTTTTTCTGATTGGAAAAGAGAATCGCCAGCCCTTCCAATGTTTCACAAAACGCGGGTTGTAAATCCAGTTTTCCTTCATTGATCAATTTTTGTGTCTGAGTGATTGCCTTGTTAAACCACCTCTCCGAATCATCGTATCTTTCAATAGCAAGATACGCCGCACCAAGTCCGGCGTAAACACTGCAAAGATTGTTCTGTGTTTCCTCAAAAGTCGAAAAGACTTTTGAATCAAAAACACTGCGTGCTTTGAGAAAATATTTTATTGCGGTTTTCCAATGTTTGCGATCTAACTCAATGTTTCCACGCCGACAGTCCGTCGCTGCTTCATTGTGTTTTACCGTAAGACGGTTTAATGCTTCTTGTTGGAGGTCTTCTTCAAAAACTTTTCCTTTGTTTTGACCGAAATTTTGATTCGGTGTTCTGTTCGTTTTCTTCAGACTTTTGAACGTATCCGCAAGAGGCATTTTGTCGGCTTTTTCTGATCGGGCGGCTTGGGATATTTTTTCGGTTTCCGCCGTTCTGCTATAAATTTTTTGCATTTCATCAATTGCCTGATTCGCCTCCTCGTGTCTGCCGAGATGTTGCAACACCTCTGCCCGATAACGCGCCACTTCAGCCAACCGTTTTTCCATTGCCGCAAAATGTTGTTTTTGATCTGTTTTCAGCAATGCGGTAAGTTCTTGTGCCGCAAGATCAAAAAATGGGAGAGCGTTTTCGTGTTCGTGAAATTGCATAACCATGTGTCCCTTACGAAACGGAATTTCTGCAGCAGCAGAAAACAACGCTAAATGAGACTCGGTTCGATCTTCTTTTTGAGCAATTGCCAACGCTTTATCGTAATATTCCAATGCTTTTTCCTTTTCGGCACGACCGGCAAACATATCCGCTAACCGCAAAATCATTTCATAGTGTTGATCATCAAAATTGTACGCCGCCAAATGATCCACAAGATCGTCGTCACCCATCCGAATAATAATTTTGTTGTCTTGTTGAACTGTACGGCTGCTTATTTCTTTGCGTTGATGTTGCCGTCCTTCAGCGGCTTTTTCCGCAAGTTCTTCATAATGAATCAGGTCGGCAAGAGCAGATTCCCGGTCGCCAATTTCAAACTTCCAAATTCCACGCGAACCATACATCGTAAGAAGCGGATTCCAGTCGGCAAAACGTAT
>JAISBG010000274.1 GCA_031266315.1 Planctomycetaceae bacterium
ATAAAAAATTGTTGTTCCTCCCAAAAAAATGTAATTATTCAGTAAAATTTTCGTTAAAAGTAGGCAACCATAAGGTGGGCGATGTTTTGCTATTTGCTAAAACATCCGTCGGCAATAGCCGACTGTGAACCCGATTAACGACGGCAATTCGTTTTTCCAATTAATAAATTAATAATTGTTACCGATACGGATTGTTTCGCGATTGATTTTTTCAAATTCTTCCGGCGGAATTTTCAACAGAACACGGTCGTAACTGGTCAATCCGTTACACTCCGATTCAACATCAACAAGTTGGTGAAAAACCGCACCGGCAAGCCCTTGTTCCCGAATCAAACGCCGTAACTCGTCGTGTAACATTTGATAACGTTTAGATAATGTTTCGGAATCAGGAACATGTTGGAATCCCCATGTGTCCGGTGTCCAGAGATTTTTTGTCGGCGGAATCAAAGTAAATCCTCCGAAGGAACCAATCACCGAAGCACGGCGCGGATTTGGTTTCGGCATTTCGGGACCGGGGAATTTATGGGAATCGTTCAAATCTCCTACACCAACATCAATCCAACCCCCCGCCCCGTTCACAAGACGCGACGGATCAAGTTTGCCAACCATCTCCACATATTTTGCGGTTTGATGTTGTCCGGTTCCTTCGTTGAAAATCGTCCACAGAACAACCGACGGATGAACCGAAAGCGATTGAATCATTTTTTGTAACTCTTCTTTGAACTGAGTTTGTGCTTCCGGTGTTCGGTTTTCTCCGCCGGGCATGTCCTGCCAAACAAGCATTCCAAGCCTGTCACACCAATAATACCAACGCGCCGGTTCTATTTTCAGATGTTTACGAATCACGTTAAACCCAAGTGATTTTGCAACACGAATATCCATGCGAACCGCATCATCAGACGGCGGAGTGTATAAACCGTCGGGCCAATATCCCTGATCAATAATACCCATTTGAAACAAGGTTTTACCGTTCAGACGGATTCGGGAAAAACCTTGCCGGTCTTGGAAAAGGTCTATTTTTCGAAACGCAATGTAACTGCCAACCTGATCAACCGGAACATCCTTGTCAAGAAGACGAATACGGAATTGATAAAGATGCGGCGAATCCGGCGACCAAGATTTCAGTGTGTTTTTATCGAAACGCATTAAAAGCGGTCCTTCACTGCCGCCAAAAGCCTCCGCCGCCGTTTCTTCCCCGTCAAAAGCCTCCGCTGTTACGGTTAAATCTTTTCGCGGTTTGTCCACTTCGGGAAAAATCGTAACAATTCCTGTTTCATAATCAGGCAGAAAACGGACGTTTCGTAAATAATCAGCCGGAACCGGTTCAAGCCAAACGGTTTGCCAAATACCGGTAACCGGCGAATACCAGATTCCCGATGGATTCGTTGATTGTTTACCGCGCGGCTGTTTACCGTGATCGGTCGGGTCGAAAACCTGAACAACTAATTCATTCGGTCCCGCTTGCGTGCCTTTGAGATAATCCGTAATATCGAACGAAAATGCATCATAACCGCCGCGATGTGTTCCGACTTGACGACCATTGACCCAAACAACCGCTTCCCAATCAACCGCTCCAAAATGAAGAAGAATCCGGCACTCTTTCGACCACTCTTCAGGAAGCGTGAAAAATCGACGGTATATTATTCGTTCAAAAAATCGGTTGACACCTGACAGGGTTGACCCAATAGGAAACGGTACTAAAATTTGTCCGTCATAACGGTTGGAATCTGCGGCGTTCAACAGAGCCGGTCGGCTACCGTCTTTCCAATCCCAAAGACCGTTCAGATTCAACCAATCTTTTCGTACCAAATTGGGTCTCGGATATTCGGAATGAACATGACCGGGCAAAATATCTTTTCCCCACGGTGTCTTCAAAAAATTGATACGCGGCGAATGATCAACATTCATCGGCAATACCGCCACTCCGCCTTGTTGAATCAATTGTTGCGCAACAATAAACGATCCAATATTCAGAAAAAATACAAGGAAAATAATGTTTCGTATTTTGATCATCCTTTATTCCATATCACATATCATTTGACTGTCGGTATTACGAGATATTTTTTATCAATATATTCAATATTTGGTAATTATTCAGAGGAATTTTCGTTAAAAATTTAGTTACCTTTCACTGAATTAATGGGATTGCTAGGAAAAACGTTAGCCCGATAGGGCTTTATTTTGATAACCGCAGGTCTTTGACCTGCGGGAAATTGTCGCCTCTCGACTCTGCCTGAAAGGCAGGATTTTAAGGTATTATTTAAAAATCTAAAATCCTGCCTTTCAGGTAGCGTTATTGGTGTTCCTGTTCCGCAGGTCGTTGACCTGCGGTTATGAAAATAAAACCCTATCGGGCTATTCTATTTTTCGTATCAATCCAGTGAATCGTTACGCGAACTTTTAACGAAAATTCCTCTGAAATATTACCATATTTTTAACAATGATACCAATCTTAATATTATTTTCAAGATGATTTTTCAAATGTTTTATTAAAATCCAATAAGCACACAAATAACGCAGATTGTCTGAATGAATGCAGAGGGAATATGATAAAAATCTGAGAAAATCCCTCAAATCTGCGTTATCTGTATGCTTATTATTTACATAAATAATCCGCTTGCAAACTTTTCACTATCAACTCTCCGTTATCAACTATTTCCTCCGCCCCTACACAAATGGTCTTTGTTTGATTATAATTCTTATAAATAATTTTCAATAAATTGAAAATTTCACTGAACCGGTTGGTTTTAAAACCGGTCAGATAAACAACCAATCACACATTAAGGAGGATTCCGTGACCATCGAAAAATCAAAATTGCCGTATAAAATTGCCGATATGAATCTCGCCCAATGGGGTAGGAAAGAAATTCAACTCGCCGAAAACGAAATGCCGGGACTTATGGCTTTGCGGAAAAAATATACGGCAACAAAACCGCTTCAGGGTGCAAGGATTGCCGGTTGTCTCCACATGACCATTCAAACGGCTGTTCTAATCGAAACCTTAACCGCGCTAGGTGCCGAAGTAACTTGGAGCAGCTGTAACAAATTTTCCACACAGGATCATGCCGCCGCCGCTATTGCCGCAACCGGTGTTCCCGTTTACGCTTGGAAAGGTGAAACCGACGCCGATTTCGATTGGTGTATCGAACAAACGGTTATTTTTCCCGACGGCAAACCGCTTAACCTGATTCTTGACGACGGCGGCGATCTGACCGCGTTGCTTCACAAACCGGAATACGCCGAAATTATCAAAAATGTTAAGGGGCTTTCCGAAGAAACAACCACTGGTGTTCATCGGCTCTATCAAATGTTCGCCAAAGGGCAACTCAAAGTTCCGGCTATCAATGTGAATGATTCCGTAACTAAAAGCAAATTCGATAATCTCTACGGTTGTCGTGAATCACTCGCCGACGGCATCAAACGGGCAACCGATGTCATGATTGCCGGAAAAGTTGTGGTTGTTTGCGGTTACGGCGATGTCGGCAAAGGTTGCGCCCATTCAATGCGGTCTTACGGAGCCAGAACTATTGTTACGGAAATTGATCCGATTTGCGCCTTACAAGCCGCAATGGAAGGGTTTCAGGTTATGACAATGGACGAAGCGGCTTCCATCGGCAATGTCTTTGTAACAACAACCGGTTGTTGCGATATTGTTATGGTGCGACACATGGAACAAATGAAAAATGACGCCATCGTTTGCAATATCGGACACTTTGATGTTGAAATTGATGTTGAAGGTTTGGAAAAATATCCGGGTATCAAAAAAGTTCAAATCAAACCGCTGGTTGATCGATATACTTTTCCAAAAGGCAATTCGATTCTCCTTTTGGCGGAAGGTCGACTCGTCAATTTGGGTTGTGCAACAGGACATCCGTCCTTTGTTATGTCTAATTCGTTTACCAATCAGACATTGGCTCAAATTGCTCTTTGGACGGAAACGGAAAAATATCCCATTGGTGTTCACGTTTTGCCGAAACTTCTTGACGAAGAAGTTGCCCGACTGCACCTCGAACAGATCGGCGCAAAATTGACAACACTAACCCCAAAACAATCCGAATATCTCGGTGTTCCTGTTGAAGGTCCGTACAAACCGGAATTTTATCGGTATTAAACTCAATTGGAATACCCAATTTATACTGGAACTGTTTTAAATTTCACGAAG
>JAISBG010000810.1 GCA_031266315.1 Planctomycetaceae bacterium
TAATATAGAAACCCTTTTTCGGGACGGTCGCATGAGAAAGTCTCAAGACGATGTTGACATTAACGAGTTGATTCCAAGATAGGTCGCCTCGAAATGGAGAACGATTTTTTGAAAAAAAAATCTGCCGAGTTTCGTTGAGGTTCGTCATGCTATTGACCCGGCTGATTCATTTTTGAGTTTACGTCATCAATGCCGTCTTCTCAACAGTTGTCGTTCAACATTTTATTACACACCGATAGCAGTTGCATCGTCGGAGCTTGACTTGATGGCGGTTTTTGAAAAGTTTCATTTTGAGCATCCTTATTATGGTTCGCGTCGTCTTGCGTTCCAATTTGGAATGAGCCGTGATAAAGCGCAACGTTTAATGCGAGACCTACATCTTGTGACAACTTATCCGAAACCTCAAACGATGGCTCCGAATAGAGAACACAAGAAATTCCCCTATTTGTTACGTAACATTTTACCGGCTTATCCGAATCATATTTGGTCAACTGACATAACTTATATTGCGATGTCTCAGGGATTTATGTACTTGACAGCGATTATTGACTGGTACAGCCGTATGATTTTGAGTTGGCGTATTTCCAATACGATGGATACTTATTTTTGTATGGAATGTTTGCAAGAGGCGTTTGATTGTTTTGGTGAGCTGGAATATTTCAACAGTGATCAAGGTGTTCAATTTACCTCGTCGAACTATTTGAGATTCTTCGACCGTCGCGCAACGAAAATAGCATGGGCGGCAAGGGACGTTGGGTGGACAACGTGATTATGGAACGTTTTTGGTGGTCATTGAAATATGAAGATGCTTATTTGAAACGTTATGACAATGTAACTGAATTACATGAAGCATTGCGGGCTACATGAAGTTTTACAATGAGCAACGGATTCATTCTTAATTATCGTACCAAAAATAAATCAAGGTCTATTTCAATGGCGATAGGAAGGCAAAAAAGAAACGTTATTTATAAATTCGGACGCGAGTTTTAAACGTATCAATTTACATTATTTTTTTGACAAAAGTGCTTGCAGAAAACTGTCCCAGTTGCCGATAAAAATATTGTAAATAAATTGTTTCTAAAGGGATAATATTATAAAACAGTTCAAAATCCCACCCCACTCGTTCCCAACACGCCGAACAATTAAACAAGAAATCAATGTAGATTGAAAATGGACAATCAATAACTTGTACCCTCAAACCATCTACCTTATAAAAGACCATTTCTGGTCTAATTTTTGCCGTCCACCGCTCTCTAGTTGAATGTAATCAGCCGGAATCGCCTATTTATCGGAACAGTACACCGACACCGTTTCGTTGGAAAGAAACCTTGTGTAACTTGAAGAATTACCGATTTTTTGAACAGTAATCCGATGCTCCCTAGAAATATATTGATTCGCTCTCAGGGAACGCGTGAGGTTTCTATTTCGTGGACAAGTCAAACGGCGGAGACACGGTCATTCGTTTTTATCAATAGTAAACTCGTTGTTGGTTCCTATCGGGCGGAAACAATAAATCGAAGTATTGTCTTTCCCGTTCCAACGGAGAAAACGTACAAAATTGAAGTTTTTGATGTTACAGAAGACGAAACAATTCCGTATTCCATGGAAGAATCTCTGCTTGTCCAGCCGCTCCTTTCATGGAATGCGGTTGAAAATGCCGTTGCCTATAAAATTTATCATACGATTTTTGATACCAGTTCTATCGAATCACTTTTAGTTACAATACCTGCTCGATTAACCGGTAAAATTAAAATAACGAAACTTACCTCGCCATCTCCGGCACGGTATATTCAAGAACTCAATTACTGTTATAAATCGGCAGGAAACGAACAAACGTCAAGGCTTACCCTGATGAAACAGTTACGTTATACCGTGCATTTATGGAACTGTTATTCTACGGAAGGAAAACATCATACGGAGAAAATTGCCTTTCAAAAACCGTTTCATTATATACAACAATTAGTGAGTTGTTATCAATTTTCCGGTCATGATTATAAAACAAGTATTTTGTTTTCAAGACACGTGCGTTATGTCCAAAAATTGTATTATGATTGTCAACGTATTATCGATAACGCATATACTGCACAACTGGTTTTGAATCCGGTTAGAAATTATCGGCACGGGAAAATCGTGTATCGATATGATGCCGAACAATTTAATCATAGCAAATTGAAATTCAGATACAATTATAAAAATATTGTTGGAACAAAATTATTGTTTACCTTTGACAGGATTACACGTGTTGAAACAAAATGGTTGTGGAAACAT
This sequence comes from Planctomycetaceae bacterium, assembly GCA_031266315.1. Lineage (GTDB taxonomy): Bacteria > Planctomycetota > Planctomycetia > Pirellulales > Thermoguttaceae > WRKP01. The sequence continues at coordinate 2,269 of JAISBG010000810.1, forward strand.
CGTTTTTTGGTACATTCCGGTTGGAAAATCATGGCACGTGATACGGCAAGCAGGTAATATTTGCGAATTATGTTTTATTGATACGAAAAAACCTGAATAGTTATTAACCAACATCAAATTACCGGAAGGAGATTATGAAATTTTTGTTTTAACCTCCTAACTCTTTTGGAAAGATTGTTGCGACAGAAATAATCGAATGATTTCTGTGCGGAACGGTAAGAAAACCTTCTCACTTCCGAATATTTATAATTTACGTTCCTCAATTTCACAAGGAACAAC
>JAISBG010000833.1 GCA_031266315.1 Planctomycetaceae bacterium
AAATCTTACGGCGGTCCAACTGTTACCAAAGACGGCGTTAGTGTCAGCAAGGAAATCGAACTGGAAGACCCGTTTGAAAATATGGGAGCAAAACTTGTCAATGAAGTGGCGTCAAAAACTTCCGATTTGGCAGGCGACGGCACCACAACAGCAACCGTGCTTGCTCGTGCGATTTTCAAAGAAGGTCTCAAAAATATTGCCGCCGGAGCGAATCCGACTGCATTGCGGCGCGGAATTGACAAAGCGGTGGACGCCGCCGTCGAACAACTCGCCTCGCTTACCAAAGCGGTAACAACAAAACAGGAAATCGCCAATGTCGGAGCCATTTCCGCCAACAACGATACGGAAATCGGTAATCTCCTCGCCGAAGCGATGGAAGCCGTTGGAAATGACGGTGTTATCACGGTAGAGGAAGGAAAAACCGCCGAAACCGCCTACGAAGTTGTGGAAGGAATGCAATTCGATAAAGGTTATATTTCACCGTATTTTATTAATGATACGGCAAAAATGAATTGTGTTCTGGAAAATGCGCTGATTTTATTGCACGAAAAAAAGATCAGTAATATCCGTGAATTGATTCCATTACTTGAAAAGGTTTCGCAATCAATGAAACCGCTTTTGATTATTGCCGAAGATGTCGATAACGAAGCGATGACGATGCTTGTTGTCAACAAATTGCGTGGAGTTCTCAATGTGTCTGCGGTCAAAGCACCCGGTTTCGGCGACCGCCGCAAAGCGATGTTACAGGATATTGCCGTTCTGACCGGCGGAGTGGTGATCAGTGAAGACCTCGGAATCAAACTCGAAAATGTTACGCTGGAACAACTCGGTAAAGCGCAACAAATTACAATCGATAAGGATACCACTGTCATCGTTAAAGGCGGCGGCAAAAAAGAGGAACTGAAATCGCGGATTGATTTGTTGAAAAAACAAATCGAAACAACCGAAAGCGATTATGACCGCGAAAAATTTCAAGAACGTCTTGCGAAGTTGAGCGGCGGAGTTGCGGTAATTCAGGTGGGAGCCAGTACCGAAGCCGAAATGAAACAGAAAAAAGCCCGAATTGAAGACGCGCTTCACGCAACCCGTGCGGCGGCTCAAGAAGGAATTTTGCCCGGCGGCGGTGTTGCCTTGCTCCGTTGTAAGGAAGCCGTTGAAAAAGTACGCGGTTCGGCAAAAGGTGACGAAAAAGTCGGTGTCGATATTGTGTTGCGCGTTTTGGCAAAACCAATGATTCAAATCGCTGAAAATTGCGGTCTTGACGGATCGGTTGTTGCCGATGAAGTGTTACAAAAACCGACCAATACCGGTTACGACGCTAATGCAGGAAAATATGTTGACATGTTCAAGGCAGGAATTATCGATCCGCTTAAAGTGGTTCGTACCGCGTTGACCAATGCCGCCAGTATTTCAGGCTTGATGTTGACAACCGAAACGCTCGTTACCGATTACAAAAAAGAAGACAAAAACGATGTTTACGGTGCGGTCATATAATCACACCAATAAATACTGTTTGCTACCGCACAACATCGAAAATGTTGTGCGGTATATTTTTCAAATTCGGAATCGGCAATAATAGAATATGTAAATGTAAGAAGTATAATTTACTGATTATTTGGAGTTTTGAGGGAATAATCACAGCCATGTAGTAAACAGTTGGTTATCATTTAATTAGTAATAGGCTTTAGGTAATATTTATAAGCGATGTGTTGCACAGGAGATGTTTATGTATAAAAAACTAACATTAAATATTGATCAGAAGGTAATAGAAGATGCCAAAAAATATGCAAAAATTCAAAAAAGAAGTGTATCAAATTTGGTTGAAGAATACCTGTCTTCAGTATCTTCATCAATTAATAATGATGTTAGATATAATGAATTGGGACCAATAACAAAAGAATTGATCGGGATAATTAAAACAAATGAACATGCTGATTATAAAAATGTTTTAACCGACGCTTTAACAGAAAAATATTTATGAAAGAAAAACTATTTTTCGATACTGATATTATTTTAGACATTTCTATTAAACGGGATAAATCACTGGAAAATGACGTGAAGGAAGCGGTAAAATTAATAAGTTTTGTAGAAGCAGGTGAATATAGCGGATATACGTCAACTATTATTTTTATAAATACATATTATATTCAGAAGAAATTAAAAGATCACAACACTTCAATAAATTTTCTTAAAAGATTAAGATTATTATTAACGGTATTAAATGTTGATGATAAAATTATACAAAAAGCACTGGAATCAGGATTTAACGATTTTGAAGATGCTGTACAATATTTCACCGCTTTGGAAAATAAAATAGATTATATAATCACACGGAACATAGAAGATTACAAGAAATCAACAATAAAAGTATGTACACCTTCACAATATTTAATAATGAAAAAAATGAAACTATAACTTCACCTTAAATGAATTGAATATTTATCACATTATGAAAACATTACAATTAAATGATGTAAAAACTCATTTCTCCAGTGTTTTAAAAGAAGTGGAAGCCGGTAATGAAATAGCAATTTTGTATGGAAAACCAGAAGAAACGATTGCCGTTATCGTTCCCTATCAAACGTGGAAAAAAACAAAAAAAAGAGAATTGGGTACATTAAAAGGTAAAACTAACGTAAAATTTGCTACAAATTTTTCCATGACTGATGAGGAATTATTAAATTTATG
>JAISBG010000877.1 GCA_031266315.1 Planctomycetaceae bacterium
CGACTCCCAAAAAATAAAAAAGATGTGTAGATACTTTTGCCTTTTGGTCCTGGTGATCGGCTTGAATGTTCTCTTGCCGGTATTCCTGACGGCACAAGTTGTACGATAATGTGTTCTGAAGCGGAAATTGGTTCAGATGTAATCGGTTATCGAATTAAAGGTAACATTGCAATCAATGTTCCTTACGGTATTGATGGAACAGGTCCGCAATCTTGCAAAGTATTGGCTCAAAACCATGGTGAATTTGATTCGGCACATCATGGAACAGAAACCTATGCTGACCGAACATTCGGCAGCCGTTGGGGTGGTTCTTCACAGACTTATACTCAGTTTTTTGCGGTACTTCCTCCCAACTGTCCTTCGTGTACCACAGGAACAAATTACGAAAATAATGGAGTGATTGCTTCCGCCAGCAGTAATCATTCCGGCGGAGTCAATGTTTCGTTGTTTGACGGTTCCATCCGTTTTGTTTCGGAAACAATTAATTGCGGCGATTTGACAAAATCTCCATTTGACACAGGTATCGAGCAAGGCGGCAATGGTGGTACACCGCCGACAGTCAATTACGGCGGCGAATCTTATTACGGTATTTGGGGAGCAATGGGAAGTCGCGGCGGCGGGGAAACTGTTACGCCGTAAAAATGAAAAATACTGTTTCGTTAAATTACGCTAATTGACAGCGTAATAGTGTTCATATCAAAACAATCTTTCACTTTTAAAAAAAGGAACCGTTATGAAAAAGAAAGCCTTTACTCTCGTAGAACTCCTTGTTGTTATTGCGATTATTGGAGTTCTGATTGCGTTGTTGTTGCCTGCTGTTCAGGCGGCGCGGGAATCGGCGCGACGAATGCAGTGTACCAACAAAATCAAGCAACTCATGCTCGCCTGTTACAATAAACATGATGTTACCGGAACATTTCCGGCGGCGAGCCGTCAGCAACTCTTGAATAACCGGATGTATGACGGTTTTATCAGTGCGTTGCTTTCCTTTATTGAGCAACCGGCACTGTATGACCGTGTTCATGCAGCGTGTTACAACAATCCCGCCGGTTCTGCAAGAAATCCGTGGGAAACCGGCAACGATGCACTCGGCAATCCGTCACCGTTTATCACGGAACTTGCTGCTGTTGTTTGTCCTTCAGAAACCGGAACAGGATTTGTTGGTCTGGGAAAGAACAATTATCGTTGCAATGCCGGTGATCTTTGGGTCAACTGGGATTCTTACCATGCACTTCGCGGTCCCTTCACTCCGGGTGACCGGTTGGAATGTAAAACGAAGGATATTAAAGACGGAATGAGTAACACGATTGGTCTTTCTGAAGCGGCGGCGGGTTCCAATGTCAACGGTAACGATATTCGTGGAAATATTGCGATTAACGTTCCTTACGGCGCACCGCAAAATTGCAAAGCAGTTGCGGTCAATAGCAAAGAATTTGATCCGGCAAAAAAAGGAACGGAAACATATTCAGACCGAACATTCGGCAGCCGTTGGGGTGGTTCTTCACAGACTTATACTCAGTTTTTTACGATACTTCCGCCAAACAGTCCTTCGTGTACTACGGGGACAAATTACGAAGGTAACGGAGTGATTGCTTCGGCATCGAGTTATCATTCCGGCGGAGTTAATGTTGCAATGTGTGACGGAGCCGTCAAATTTTTTTCCGAAACAATTGATTGAGGAAACCTGAATGATACTCCGCTTAGTACGATTGATGAAGGCGGAAACGGCGGAAATCCGCCTTCTGTACCGATTCATGCCAATTCCTATTACGGAGTTTGGGGATCGCTTGGCAGCCGCAACGGCAGTGAATTCGTTTCAACTCCGTAGCAATAAATTTATTTGTACCCAAAAACAGGACAACAGGAAACAGTTGTCCTGTTTTGTAACATTATTAATTTTTTAATTTTACGTAATTTTTATGAAAAAATACATGATTTTATTTTGTGCTTTTGTGTTTGTTATTGGCTGCAGTCCTAATGTTACGTATTTGCCGACGGAACATGTTCAAGGAATTGTTACACTTGATGGTGTACCGCTTGACGATGCATTGGTAACGTTTATTCCTGTCAATACCGATGGTATTGCCGCGTCCGGTTATTCAAATACCGAAGGAATTTACCAATTGACCGCTGTCGGCGGTGAACCGCAAAAAGGGGCTGTTACCGGCGATTACATCGTTACGGTTAATAAGATTAAAATCAAAATGGTCAAAACTCCGTCACCTTACCCCGGCGAAGAACCTACGGAAACCGCCGAACAAACACCAATTTTGCACAAAAATTACCTCAACGCCAAAACTTCTCCGCTCAAGGTAACAGTTATCAAAGGTAAAAACAAAATTGATCTGCCGCTGACAAAAAACGGCAGCCAATATTGATAGCAGTAAATTATACTGCGTTAGTGTTCTATTTTGTATTTTGCAAGTGATCGAAATTAGGTTTGGGCAACCTTTCGTAGATGGGCGACCTTTTGCTAAAAGGTCGCGTCGGCGTTAGTCGGCTGTGAACCAAAAACGACAGTAATTTGTATTGCCTTCTGTTTTGGAGTCGAGTAAAACTCAACCGGCGCGACCTTTCAGCGAAAGGTCGCCCACCTTATAATTACCAACCTTGTAAATTTTGCGTGACATTTACTGTTGTGTTACGGAGCGTATTTCCATTCGAGAACACCGCCGCTCATCTCGTCCTGTAACTGAATTTCCAACCGTAAACCACGCGTTTCCACCGTATCGAATTTAACCGTATTATATTTGTCCTTTTCAACACCAAACGATGTTGAATCAGCGGTTTTAACCGGTTTCCAATCATCGCCGTCCCGATACAATAATGTCCATGATTTCGGTACACGAC
>JAISBG010000881.1 GCA_031266315.1 Planctomycetaceae bacterium
TCTATCAATATTTGATAAATGGGGCTTTGGCAAACGTCATATTTTTCAGCGATTTCAGCGATAGACACGCCCTTATTTCTCATTTTTATGATGTCTAACTTTGCCTTAGCGTCAATATGTTGTCGTTTATCGACTCTAAAAGGCGTGATAGGACTGTCGGAATCACGATTATAAGTTTCTAAATCCTGCCGAATCACACCGATAGACACTTTTGTCTTTTTGGCTATTTCCCGATGACTCAATCTCGCCCGACGCAATTCCGCAACTTTTTCCCGTCTTGCTGTAACATCTGGATTCGGTGAACGTTTATGATTGAACTTTTCGGGCAGTACAGGATTGTCCGACCACTCATTATAGTCCAAAAGAATTTGCCGGACTCTCTCTCTCGTTAATTTATATTTAACCGAAATTTCCAAATAAGTTGCGCCGCCTCGCCTCATTTCAGCGATTTGACACATTCTATCCGCGCGTCTTTTACGATTGCGTTCAACTTGTTTTCTGTACTCTTTTTGTTCTTTTTCACGTTTTTTCTTCTTTTTTTCTCGTTCTTTTTCTTCAGGAGTTATACTTTGTTTAGGGTTTGCCTTCTGCTTGCCCGACAAATCATAAGACTCATGAATGTCAATATCGTGCAAATAACACAGCCGATAAATCGACGCAGGCGAAACATATAATGACACGGCAATATGTTTAACGGACTCGCCCTTCATTAAACGGCTTTTGATATTATCAATATGTTTTCGTGTGAATTTCATAATTACAGTAATAGTAAATGTTAATCTTGATCCGGTCGCATCCAAACAATTCGCTTGATTCGCGGTTTGTCCTTCGCGCCTTGCCCTTGAAACATGATTTCAATCTCCCCAGCCCCAACAACTTCATTCCCATAACAATTTCTTAATTCTATCACAAATGAAAATTAGGTCAACAATTACCACCCTTGCTTAGTTCGACAATTTTATTTTTAGTTGCCATGAATTATTTTTTTTAGCCTGTTCGATGGCAGGTTCCAGTTTTTTTCAAGAAATTCTTTCTGTTGTTCCGGATCGGCTTTCGCAGGAATACAGACTGTTTTCAAAAAGGACATCCCGATTTTGTTCAAAAAAAAACGCCAACCCGTGATTGACTGCGCCGAATACCGGTGAGTTGGAAAATCCTTTCGCTCGCTTCGTTCAGAGAAGCAGGAGGGTGTTCCCGAAAAAATGACTCAATCGTTGATCGGTGATTGTCCAAATCACTGGTCGGACGACGGGGCGAACGACCAAGAATAAAGTCAAGACCACCTTCTAAATAAAGATGAAGATAAACACGAATCGTTTTGACATGAAGACCCGTGAAATCCTAAATCGCACGAGTTTTATAACCGCCCGCACGAAGCAAAACAACCTCACAACGACGAAGAACAATTGGATCGGGATGCTAAAAACGATAATAACGCAATTCCGATAATTTAATAGAGATCATTAATGCCTCCATAAAAAATAAATAGAATAAAATCAAAAAAAAATACTCACAATACAAAAATTATTATAACAAATTTAATTCCCAAAGAAAAGACCACTTTGTGACAATTTTGAGTATATTGATGACGGGCTTTCAGCCCTGTTGGGGACGCAAGCGGAATTTTCGTTCAAAGTGGGCAATCATCAGGTAGGCAACCTTGTCTACCACTTGACAAGTCGTTAAAATTTTATCGATAAGGGTGTTGCGTATCTTGACAAGCAATCTTATCAGGCGATAATGTTAAATAATACTTTGTTGTACTTGAAATTTCAGAAGCAATCTCAAGGAACCAATCGTATGATGATTCATTTTGCGTTTTGTCTGTAAAACGCGAATTGAGAATCGCCAACCCTTCAAAACCCTCGTCCCACATGTCTATCACTAAAGAATTTTTACAAAATTGCACGGATAAATTTAACCGTGCGATGGAAGATGCAAACCGTCGAGTTGTTATTTGTGCCGGAACCGGTTGTGTTGCCAATGGTTCACTTGATGTCTTTCATGCTCTTGAAAAAAAGGTTCAGGAAATTGGAATTGACGTTCAGGTTCAACTCCGCTATGAAGACGGCAAACCGGACGGTGCTGCTGATTTTTTGCGTCTTTCCAAGAGCGGTTGTCAAGGTTTTTGCCAGATGGGACCGCTTTTAAGTATCAATCCTGACGGCATTTTATACACCAATGTCAAAGTTTCCGATGTTGACGAGATTGTCGAAACGTCCATCAAAAACAAAGGAATTATTGAGCGTCTTCTTTATGTTGACCGGCACAATAAGAACCGGAAATGTATTGGGCAGAAAGAGATTCCGTTTTATCAACAGCAAACACGGGTAACACTTAAAGCGTGCGGTGTGTTTGAACCGGAAGATATTTACGAATATATTGCGAACAGCGGTTATGAAGCGGCACGGCGTGCGTGGACGGAAATGACGCCGGAAACAGTTTGTGAGGAGATTGAAGTTTCCGGTCTTCGCGGACGGGGCGGCGGCGGGTTTCCAACCGGTAAAAAATGGAAGTTTGCTCTCAAAGAAAAGAATCCGATCAAATACGTGATTTGTAACGCCGACGAAGGCGATCCCGGTGCGTTTATGGATCGAAGCGTCATGGAAGGCAATCCGCATTGTGTTCTGGAAGGCATGATGATTGCAGCACGCGGTATCGAAGCAACAGAAGGTTATATTTACGTCCGGCTCGAATATCCGCTTGCGGTACAACGGGTTCGTAAGGCGGTTGCCGATGCGGAAAAACTCGGTATTCTGGGCGATAACATTTTCGGAACAGGTCGCTCGTTCCGAATCAATGTCATGGAAGGAGCCGGTGCTTTTGTTTGCGGTGAGGAAACGGCGTTGATTGCGTCCATTGAAGGAGATCGGGGAATGCCGCGTCCGAAACCGCCGTTTCCGGCTCAAAGCGGTTTATGGGGAAAACCGACCGTTATTAACAATGTCGAAACACTCGCCGCAATTCCGTTCATCATGCACGAAGGAGCCAAAACGTACAGAAAAGTCGGAACGGAAGGTTCGCCGGGAACAAAAACATTTGCTCTCACCGGTCATGTTGTTAATACGGGTCTGATTGAGGTTCCGTTTGGAACGACGTTGCGGAAAATTATTTTCGATGTCGGCGGCGGTGTGATTGACAGCAAAGGCAATATCTCAAACGATTATTTCAAAGCGGTTCAGATTGGCGGTCCTTCCGGCGGATGTCTGACTCAGGAACATCTTGATTTACCGCTTGATTTTGATTCTTTGAAAACGGTTGGAGCGATGGTTGGTTCCGGCGGTTTGGTTGTGATGAACAAGGGAACCTGCATGATTCAGATGGCACGGTTTTTTATGCAGTTCACTCAAAACGAATCGTGTGGAAAATGTCTGCTTTGCCGTGAAGGAACCAAACAAATGTTGGCGTTGCTGGACGATATTATCGCCGGAAACGGAACACAAGAAACGTTGGATATTCTGGATCAGGTTGCCCGAACCGTTTCAAAAGGTTCACTCTGTGCTCTTGGCAAAACGGCTCCGAACCCTGTACTTTCAACGATTCGCCATTTTCGTGAAGAGTTGGACGCTCATGTATTCCAGAAACGTTGTCCGGCTGGACAGTGTAAGAGTTTGGCAAGACCCGAAATTCTCGCCGATAAATGCAAAGGTTGTACTGCCTGTTCCAAAAAATGTCCGGTTGGAGCGATTACCGGTGAACGCAAAATGCCGCATATTATCGACGCGGAAAAATGTATCAAATGCGGCGAATGCGCCCGAACCTGCAAATTCGGCGCAATTATCGGCGTCTAATCTCAAAAATTCCTGATTCTACCGGATTAAGTGTTTTCCACCGGAATAGTCAAATAGTAGGTAATATTTCATAGGCAATCATAAGGTGGGCGACCTTTCGCTATTGGTTAAAAGGTTGTGTCGGCGTACTCGCCGACAGTGAATTAGATTAACAACGGTAAATGGTGTTGCCTTCCGTTTTGGAGTCAATGCAGACTCAACTGGCGCCCAGCGGGCGGATTGCCCACCTCTTTTCGTATGTTTCGCGTTTAAAACGAACTTTTCAATGCTTAGATACCTAATTCGGTAGAATCAGAAAAATACTTGTTTGTTGACGTTGCAAAATATATTACAATTTGTCGGCATATTTCCGTGTGATATTGCGGTAGAGTTGTGTTACAGGAAATTCTTCAATAGACTCGGATTCTGCTTTTTTTGTTTTCGGTTTTTCTGTATTGCCTGATGGTTGAGCGGCTTCGGTGGTGTCCATTTCAATTGTGTCGAGGTGCCGCTCAACGGTTGCGATTCCAGCAAGTAAATTTCGCAAATTGTAACCGTAACCGTTTAAGACCATTTCGGCTTTTTCGTCTTTCTGGAGAACCGCTTTCCAAAAATAACTCGAAACACGAATAATCGCTGATTGAAAACGTTGATCGTTTCGGGCTGAAAGTGAAAAAATCCGACCGCCGTAAATCCGGTGATCACCGCCTTGAAAAATAACTAAATATCGGTTATTGCGAGTCATCGAGTCAAACGGAATACGGCGTTGATACGCTTTGGTGGGACCGACAATACTATCGTCTTCCGTTCCCGTTATGAAAAGTGCAGGAACATCAATCGGAGCGTAAACCTCCTGAAAACTTTTGCCTGTAAAACGAATCGGCGGACTCATTGCTAAAACCGCTCTGATTCGGGAATCGTAAAGCGAGTCGCCCTTGTCCGAAGGAACTTGACCGGCAACAAGCAAGGAAGCAAGACAACCAAGATCATAACCGCCAACACCTATTCGGTTTCGGTCGAATTTAACGGCAACAGGATGATTTTCGTCCATCAATTGTTCCAAGCGATCCAACACAAATTTAATATCTTCCGCTCGTGTTCGCCCGTTCCAGTTATGACGATACGATTCTTTAAATTCGTTTAGAATCAAAACTTTTCCTTTCCAGATATTTTCATCGCTTCCCGGATGTTGTAAAAAAACGGAGGCAAATCCCTGTGATGCCCATGCGTTGGCAAGATAAGAGCAGCAATCAATCGAACCGCCTAAACCATGCGAAAATACAATAACCGGTATTTTTTCTTCACCGTTTTTTGCCGGATAAAATATTTTTACCGGAATTGTCCGGTTTTGCGTTGTGTTATACCAGACAAACCGGACACTGCTAACAGTTTCGGCTTTCAACACGTTCAAAAGAACAAACACAACCCAAACAAATACAATAACAACAAAACTTCTTTTCATAACAATCTCCGTATTTTTATTTCAATTGTTTGCGAATATTTGCGAAAAATAAATGGCATTCCTAAAAGATAATGTACCTTCAAAATCGTTCAAAAGAAAAAAAAGAAAAACAATTTTCGTTCTCAGATTGACAGAAATTTGCCGAAAGGAGTACGAATATAATAGAAAAACCGATTGTACCGGTTCGTATTACGGACAAGTAATAGGGAATCTCTCATAATTCATTTTTACCACAGAGGACACAGAGAAAAAGATTTCCGATTCTCCCGTATTAGGTGTCCAAGCCTTGACAAGTTCGTTTTAAACGCGCAAGACACGAAAAATCGTGAAAGAGGTGGGCGATTCCTTCGCTGAAGGGTCGCGCCGGTTGACTCGGCATTGACTCCAAAACGAAAGGCAACATCATTAACCGTCGGGCACCTCTAATAATTGCGATTCTATCGTTTTATTTTTTTGTATAGATTTTTTTCTGAGGATTTCTATTTTTTTTGTATTATTTTTGTTTTTTCTAGGGAATGATTTTTGCCATTTATCATTTTTTGTTTCC
>JAISBG010000059.1 GCA_031266315.1 Planctomycetaceae bacterium
CGTTGCCGCTATTATTTAAAATCCCGCCTTTCAGGCGGCGGGGTTTTTATCGCGGTACTACCGCAGGTCGAAGACCTGCGGTTATGAAAATGAAGCCCTATCGGGCTATTCCACTGAATCGTCACAATGATGATTACCTGATTTCACCAACATTTCGTCCCTAACGGGTGTAACTGTTCAGACGTAATAAGAGTTGCGAATTATTCCAATGCCGGACGGGTATTTTTGCCGATGGACTGAATTCGTGTGTTTTCGTAAGTTCCGTAAAAAACACTGTTGGCGTCGAGCCAAAGATCAATCCGACGGCGTTCTTCCGACAATAATTTTACGCCGTAATGATTTTCGTCCAGATAATTCCGAAGTGCCGACGCAGAAGCCCCGAAATGTCCCGCTGTTGTTCGCGAACCGCCGTGAACCGGATCATTGATTGAGCCGTTGTCCGAATGAAAATAGAATCCGTATTTTGGTGCAAGATGTTGATAAGACCGTGTCCAGCCGTTTGGTGTATCGGTAATTCCTGTTAAGTCAAACGTGTGATTCGTTTTAAGACCGTTTGCGGCGGGATGATCTTGTTCGCCGTGACAGTGGACGCAATGTTTATCCAAAACCGGTTGAACAAGTTGGACAAAATTAAGCGGATAACTGCCGGAAACTTCCTTGCGAATTATTGACGGAGACCGATGAAACGCGGCTGCGGTTGCCGAAGAATTTTGCCGGCTGTTGTGTTTATTTTCGTGACATCCAATACACGTCAACTGTTCACCGGAATGAAGGTACGTCGCACTCCGCATAGATTGGACAGCGCGACCGTGTTCGTCAAGAGCCTGAAAATAAATCGGTTTGCCCGACGGAACTTCAAAAAACGCACTGCCGTCCTCTTCAACCGGAACGGTTCCCAAAATACCGCGTGCGTTTGTCTGAGTACCAATACCGATTTTCGGATCATCAGGAACCGGCGTCGATTTGGCAAACAGTTGAATAATCCGAATGGCTTTAATTTTGACCGGTTGTTGCTCTCGTGTTTGCCAATCGAAATCGCTTTGATAAACGTTGACAATTCCGATATGGGCTTTTTCGTCACCGGTTTGTTTCTCGTTACGGTACCGCGCCGCCTGAGTTGTTTGTGCGGGAATTACCGGCGGACGTTGCCGAGCAACCAGCGGCATCGGACTGTGCGCACTGATTGCCGGATTACGGTAAATCAGTTCACGGTTTCCGAAAGCATCAATCCAGTAAACACCGCGATTTTTGGCTTCGGAATCATAAACGCACAAATAATCCTCTTCACTGAAGGGCCAAGGTGTACCGTAAATCATAAACGGTTGAGTTGGTTTCCGTTCCGCTTCAGGAAACGGAACTTCCGGTGTTAGTCTTATAATTTGCGACATGGCACCGTCATCTTCGAGTCGTTGGTCAATCAGAACAAGTGATCCGAAAGCGTGTCCATGATGTGCTCCGGTAACAGCGACATAACGATGTGAGTTGGGAATTGCCCGAATATCCATTTCCATCCAAGGACGAGATTCCCGTTTCGCCGGATAATTACCGTGATAAGATCGCGGGTCGCGACCGTCGGGAAAACAAGTCCAAAGATGATGAGCCGCGTTGGTGTCCCGATCAACATAATCCCAACGTGTGTACAGAATCATTCCGTTATGATCGACACTTGGCTGCCATTCGTGTGTTTCGTGATAACTGAGACAAATAATATCGCTGCCGTCCGGTTCCATTGAAAAGAGCGTGTACACCGGACAATATCGACCGCAACGCAAAAATCCGCCGCGCCGTTCACTGATAAACGCGATACGTCCGTCTGGTAATTCGCAAGGATCAAAATCGTTCACGGAACCGTCGGTTAATTGTACAAGATTTGTTCCGTCGGCGTTGCAACGAAAAAGATGATAACAACGTGATTCCGACCATTCGTGATAATACGGAACACTTTTTTCCTGTTTCCATGAACTGTCCATCGGTTTTGCTTCACAGTAAGCGAAATAAATTGTTTGACCGTCAAAGGAAATTTCCGGCGAGAGAAACGCGCCGCCCTGAAGTTTTCGCCCTTTCATTCTGCCCTTTTCGACAACAGAATCGGCTAATAAATTAACAAGTTTCGGCGAATCGGACAACGGATTTTCAAGAACAAAAAGTCCGCCGCCGGGGCGTGCCGTAAAACCGTAGAACTGATCACACATGTGAAACGACGGATCATCGGCGTCGTGTTTTGTAATGAAAAGAAGTTTTTGCAACGATTTCAAATGCGAATGACATCGAATAACGTCACGTTTAATTTTTCGGGATTCGTGGTACAAGGATTCGTATTGATTCGGAGTTACGGATTCCAACGAGTGTTGCAGTTTTTTTAACGGCACAACCGCCGCATCAATTGCCGTTTGATCCGCACCGGAAAGCGTTCTGATCCGTTCCGCCAACGCATACGCCGAATCAATAACCTGCCGTGTATGTTCCGGCGAAAACGAAACGTTAATTTTGTGATTTGCCTGAAACTGTTTGTCCTGATCAATCCAATCGTTGACAACAATTTCATTGACAACAATACCGCCGTCAATAATTTCGTCCGAAAATGCAACAAAACACAAAAGTTCAAAAATAAACATGGAATAAAGTAACAGTTTCATTTTAGTAATCTCCTTATTATTGAGATATAATTGTAATACAAAAAATTACACGATTCCGATAATATTTCAAAGGAATATTGTTAAAAGTAGGCAATTATAAGGTGGGCGATCCTTTCGCTGAAAGGTCGCGCCGGTTGAGGCTGTAATTGACTCCAATCGATAAGCCCTTCCTAAAAATTTGGCTATCAAATGAACACCGCGACCATTCAACGGACATTTTTGATAATTTGATAAATAGCCTGCCATTAAACAGGGATTGCCTACTTCTTTTCGCGTTAAAATATAAAATGAAATAAAATATATCAATCTACAAGTAAATGACATTTTACTTGGTAGTCAACTCCAAAACAATATCCTGAATTCCCGAATCGGGAACAGTAACACGAAGTTGCGATTCCCGATAGTTTTCATAAATTGCCGGTAAACGGTTGACAGATTTCTCGAACAAAATATCTTTACCGGTTTCCGTGTCAATTTCTCCGGTTTTGACAAATTCACCGCTCTGTTCATATTTTGTAATGATTATCCAATATTCACCGGAATAAACACCGTCATTTTCCTTCAAGGTTGTCATCGTAAATCGTCCGGCGGAATCGGTTATTGAAAAGGCGTTCCGTTGTTGATTCTTTTCTGTTGAGTTTTGAACATACGGAATAAGTGTAACTGTTGCGTTTTCTAAGGGAACAGTATCCAGTGTAACCTTTCCTTTACAAACAACAAGTCCCGACAAACCGGAATGATTACAACCGGAATTTAGGAACAGAGCGATAAAAAATAAAACAATAAATAAACAATGGTATTTCATTTTAATTATACTGTGTTAGGGTTGTATTTGGAATTTTCCAAGTTTCTAAATAATTATTTTTCGGATTGTTCCGACCTGCCCGTCCGGCAGGCGGGAACACCGAATAGCCCGATAGGGCTTTTTATTTTCGTAACCGCAGGTCTTTGACCTGCGGTACAGCGATAAAAAGCCGACCGCCTGAAAGGCGGGACTTAGTGCGGCAACGGGTTAAAATCCTGCCTTTCAGGCAGTGGTCTCTTGGGTTCACAACCGTAGGTCGGAGACCTACGGTTACGAAAATTAAGCCCTGTCGGGCTATTCCGTTTTTCGTATCAGGTTGTAGAGACGCCATGTATTGCGTCTCTACTTTGATTATTCGTGAACAGTTACAACTTAATTTCGATCAGTTGAAAAATACCGAATAGAACCTTTAACGCTGTTACCTTATTTTTCAAAAAAATTAAAATGAAGAAGTTTCACCGCCTTGAGGTGTTCCCAAAGCACCGAAAACTCCATAAACGCTTTTTCCGGTCATGTAATTTTTATAACCGGTTGGATCGCTGCCCGGTGCTGTCGTATCACCGCAGTTAATCGTTTCGGAAATAAAATGTACGGAGCCGTCCACAAACGAACAATTCACGCCGCCGGTATGATTACTTGTCGGCGGGAACAAACCACGTGCTTGATGCGGACGTTGTCTGTTATCGCTGCTGTTGTTTTGTGCGCTACACGAAACGGAATTAGGCGGTAGGCATGTTGAAAATACCATAAAAATAGAACGCCCGTCTGTCCATGTCGCACCGTGTGACCCTATTTGAAAAAGAGGGGCACTGGAAGGACGCATTTGAAGTTCCATCTGGTTGGCTACCTTGATTTCATTCCCTTGAACAGCCGTCAAACAAAGATCGGGACGAAGAATCCAATCGCTTTTAGTAACAGTTCCCTCATTCATTGTTGTGATTGTTATTGAACCAAAAACACCGGAAACTAAAAAAGCAACACCGGAACGAGGACTTGCCATATTCCCACTGATACAGTGTTCACTCAATCCAAGCGTGTTGCTTGTACCGTCTGTAATGACAGCAAGACTGGTGGCACTGTTTGGCTGTCCGCTTCTTCCTCCAGAAATACCGCGTAACATTCCAGCTCCGGGATCACTAGCGGATGCATAATCTCCACTACAAACGCGGTAATTTAACATTCCAACAGCATGTTCCGGTTTTTGATATCCGAATCCGTCCGAAGGACAGAGAAACGATGGAATGCTTGTTTTATGGTAAGCGTCCATACTTGCAGTTACAGTGTAAGCACCAATATTCGGTTGTGATTTGTATTTGTCGTAAACGGCGGTTTGCTCTATGTAGGAGAGCAACGACATGAAGAATGTCGGCTGGTAATAATCTGGCGGTCCACATTGTGGCGGAAACGACCTCTGGGAATCCTCGTAATTCAACATTCCCAGAGCCAGTTGTTTGAGGTTATTGCTACACTGCATCCGTCTTGCGGCTTCGCGGGCGGCTTGAACGGCAGGTAACAATAATGCAATCAGAACTCCGATAATCGCAATCACCACAAGAAGTTCGACGAGAGTAAAGCCGAATGGTGAAGAACGAATGAGTTGTAGAAATTTGGCGAAAAAACATTGATAGAACCAACATTCTCCATTATCTGTTCTTAACTCTTTCCTATATACTGCCCCCCCCCCCCCTCGCTTTCCCATTTTAACATTTGACATTTCACGGAATTATTCGGTGAATTTTTCAAAGCGTTTTCTACAAAGTTTTTCATTGTTGTGTTCCTTATACAAGGTTCGTTGAAATCATTACGATTCGCTTGCCGCAAAACATTACGGCAAAAAATGACGTATCGCAATTAAATCAGATTTAGATTTTACAGGAAACGAAACCAGAAATCAAGAGGAATTTTTTTTCTTTCTTTAGAATATCAGAAAAAAATTTTCTGATTCTCCCGGTATTAGGTGTCCAAGCCTTGACAAGTTCGTTTTAATCGTGAAACACATGAAAATTCACGGAAAGGGGTGGGCGCTCCCTTCGCTGAAGGGTCGCGCCGGTTGACTCTATATTGTTCCAAAACGGAAAGCAACACAATTTGTTGTAGTTAATCTAATTCACTGTCGGCGCCCACCTCTTTGATTAGCTAAACTTTAACGAAAAACTCCGTTAATTTTGACCGTGTAAAATCTTTGTCAAATCAGTGTACGGTGTTAATTGCGCGGTTAAACACTTCTCTTGCCCGCTCAATGATACATTTCGTCAACGTTTGGTTGGTTTTGAGTGAAGTAATTCGGTTTTGCTCTTCTTTAAAACGTTTTTTACACGCTTCGATTAGTTTTTCGTCTTCTTCTTTATCGTTGCCCCAATACACGAACTCAGGATATTCCTGATTCGCAAACGCATTGCGATAAATGAATAATATCGATTTTTCGGCTTTGCCGACCTTCAATTTTTCGACAACCGCACCGAAATCAATAAATTTCTGTCCGTGTTCTATTTTCGGTTGCGGATTGTATTTCGCAATAACTTTCTTTTCGAGTTCGTGAACCACTTCAAACACCCCTTTGCATAAACGGTCATAATCGGAAAATTCGGTCTCAACATCCTCATAACGGACAACCAAAGGAGCGGTTGTTGAATTGCCAGAGATGCGATTAAGATTATGTAACAACGACGGCAATCGGGCATCATTGAACAAACGATGGAAGTTACCGTAATTCTTCAGTTTCATTTCGCCCGTGATGACAACTTCCCAATCGTTAGGCAGAGCGATTTTGTTCTTCATTTCTTCGGGCGAATACGGACGACTCGGCAACCGGAGCGACCACGACAATTTTTGAGTTGCATCGTTTAACAAAAACATTTTCCGCTTAATGTTCTGCAATTTTACACCTAGTACGTTTTGCATCCCGAGTAGTTCGAGCATGGCGTAAAATAACGCGATGTCCTGCAAACGAGTATGACGCAAACCGGATTCAAGAGAATCAAAGAATTTCACGATATTGAGGAACCGTTCCTTGTGATTCGGGTTATTTGCCGTTAATGTTAAATATTCTTTTTCAATAGAATACAACGTGGAAAGTGTTGGGGACTCTTTCCATTGGCGGTAAAGTTTTTCCTGATCTTGCGGTTTGATTCCAATGTCGTTTCGTCGCCGCATTTTCTCCGGCGCAAGGAAACTCGTTAACCGTTTGAATATTTCGCTTTCGGCAGAACGTTTTTCGGTGTAAAACCATTGGAAACCGTCGTCGTTCCATTCGTGGAACTTTTGGATAAGGAATGTTTGATTGACTCGCTTGGGCAGTTCGCCGATTCTATTCGGGAACTTTTCACGCAGCACGTCCAAAACAAGGTCGGTAAAAAATCCTCTCGGTAAATTGATCGGATGTTTTTTAGCCGTGTCCGCCCATTTTACAATATATCCGACTTCGCCTTTTTTCGTGTTTCGGGCAAAACGGCGGCGGAGAACATAACAATCTTCCGGTTTATCCAAATATCCCTTCAAAAAGTTAATTTTCCCAATGAGATAACTCTCGAAGAACCTTTCAAACGACACTAAATTATTTTTCAACAGGTTTTCGATGAATGCCGGATTTTTCGTTAATCCCGCTAAAACAAAGATTTGTCGAAGCGAATCCTTGCGGTAGTCGAAGAACGCCAGTGATCGCTGCAACGCCTGAAAGTTAGCGGACGTAACTTTGCCGTTGTGTTTGCCAACTTCCTGCGCTGTCGGTTTTTGCAACTTGATGACATCTCTCGCAAGGAACGACGCCATATTGCCGGGTTTGAATCGCGGTTGTTTTGACTTTTTCCCCTGTTTGAATCCGCCCTGTTTGTAAATGACTTCCTGTTCCTTCTTGAAATTGTTGAGTTTGTGCTGTGTATCGTCAATGATCTTTTGCAATATCTCTTTGGACTGAGCGGCGAATTTCGTATTCGGTTTTGTTTTGCCGGTATTGATGAATGTTTTCAATTCGTCCGGCAAATTGGCAAAGTTGAGACCGAAATTCTTCACATCGTTTTCGGATATTTTTTGACCAGCGGCAATTGCCTGACGGAATTGGTTCCAATTGCCGTGAAACTCTTTGAGACGTTGCTCAACCGTTGCGGCTTTTCCCTGACTGGCAAGAAACAACAACGTCGGCAATTCATAAACAGAGAGCCACACATCAGGTTCGGGATTTTGGAAACGAATCCGTTGTTTCTCATCTTTTTTGTTAAACGTTGCCTCTTTCTTTTCGGTGAGAGACAGACCGATGTTGTTTGCTCCAAAAGCGTAGCACGGCAATACATCAACACGGTAATACGTCATATCCGGTTTCAAACCGGCGGCGGGTTTCCAGTAGAGCGTATCTGGTTTTTCACGGTCGGTTTTGTAATCGTTAACGGCATCTTGAATCCGTTGGAAACAATAAACCTGCTTGGACAAACGGCGGTGTTCAATCGGTACTCCGTCAATCATATTCGTTTTTCCGTAATCGGCAATGAAAAAAGTACCTTTATCGACGGCAAAACGTAAATCAGCAAATTTCTCTTGCAAATCAAAATATGCCAACGCCAAGTTGATAAACCGGTTTCCGTCAAACCGTTTGGAAAGATTTATTTCATCGCTGGAACGAAAGTCTTCTTGGATTGCGGTTGAAAACATTTTGAAGAGTTCATCGGGACATTTATGCAGTTCGTTGAAAATATCCAAGCCCAGCATTTGCGGTGCGAGCAAATCGCTGGTTTCCAAACGTGTTCGCGGCAGACTAATATGCAGACAGGAAAACGCCCGAATGATTAACTGTTTCTTGTTGTTTGGAATTTCTTTCAAACCTTGTACTAGTTGGCTGATGTACTTCGGTTCCAAAAATTGGGAAACGAAAAACGCAAGACCAAGCGGTGAAAAATCCGTTTTCGTTTTGTTGAAGAAACCAAAACCAAATAAATACTGTGGATTTTCAGCCGATTTTTGACGTTGTACAATTTTTGGTGTTAGCGGCAAGAGTTCTATTTCGGATCTTCGGTCATCCATTTTTCCTTTGTAAAACCGTTCTTTAACAGTTCGGCGGTTGATTTCGATTAACCGGCTGAGGTCGTAAAGATTTTTCATTTCGGGTTTGTCGAAGTCCAGATTTTTTCCTTCGTGAACCGCGTGAGCGTAAAAATTCCGCTTATCGTACAAGAGTTCGGCGTAATAAAGGAGCAGATCGGCAATTTCAGCAGGGGCAATCTGATTACTGGGAACATTTCTGTTGCTTTTTTTATCTTTACGAGCCGTTTCCCGATGGTTTTTGATTTCCCGAAGAAAGGGCAACC
>JAISBG010000366.1 GCA_031266315.1 Planctomycetaceae bacterium
ATTTTTTTGTTTTCGCGTCGCGTTCGAGGACATTGAGTTGACGTTTTTGCCGGAATGTTTTGGGATCGAAAAACCGTAACACTGCACTGCCGTCGCTGAGAATCAGATGTTCTCCGTCAAAGGCAAGTCCCCAACCTTCGCCGTGATATTGAAATTGTCCAATCAATCTGAATGTTGATTTATCATAAACGAAACAGATATGTTCCTGCCATGTCAATTGATAGATTTTATCACCAACCAATTCGAGACCTTCGGCGAAATATTGTTTTTGCAACGGAATATTGATTAAAATTTTTCCGGTTGCCGGTTCGACTTTGCGGAGCGACGAACCGCCGTAATTTCCTGTACTTTCGTAAAGAAAACCTTCGTCGAAAACAAGTCCTTGCGTAAACGCTTTGTTATCGTGAGGATAAACTTCCACTGTTTTAAGGACTAAGGGTTCTGTTTTTGACAATTGCGGCGGCTCCGCTTGAAGTATCGGCGCGAAAAACAATAAGATACCGAAAAATATCTTTTTCATGGGTTCAACCCTTTTTTTGGGGTTCGTTTTTCGCGGCAAATTTTTTCGTAATTTTTTTGGTTTCCGAATTGTCTTTGGCGTGTTCATGAACTTTGTTTTTTCGCAACGCTTTTTCGACAAGGCTGATGAATTGGTCGGCGATTTCCGGTGCGAGGGCGTGTTCCATTTCGCAAGCCAATTTTGAAGCCTCTTCTTTTTCGACACCGAGCAAATGGTAAAGCAAGCGGAAAAAAATGTCATGTCGGCGAACAATTCCTTCGGCTTCTTTGACTCCTTTCGGTGTCAGTGTAACTTCTTTATAGGGTGCATACTCAATAAAACCTTGCGATTCAAGGTTGTGCATTGCGGTTGTAACCGTTGATTTGTGAACACCGAGTTGTCGTGAAATTTGACCAGACCGTGCGTAACCATGTTCTTGGGCAATATGATAGATTGCTTCAAGATAATCTTCCATTACTGCGGTAAGCAAGTTACCGTGTGTCATATTTCTGGGCATAAATAACCTCCGTTAAGGGAATTGAAGAACCGGCAAACAATTTACGGTTCCAAAATGATAAAACTGTAATAGGGCTATTATACTGTTCCCAACAACAAATTCAATCGTCTTAACCGAATTAAATAGCAAAATTTCAAAATTTTCAAACTTTAAAATACAAACAAACCAAACTTGTCTTAAATTAATAACTGATGTTACGCATGATAGTCAGAAATGACATGAATGACTCCTGTTCCGCCCCGTCGTTAAAAAGTCCTAATTCTCCCGGATTCGGTGTTTCCCACTGGAATTTTTGTTAAAAGTGAGCAATCATTAGGTGGGCAACCTTTTGTAAGTGGGTAACTTTTGTAGGTGGGCGACCGTTCGCTGAAAGGTCGCGTCGGCGATAGCCGACAGTGAATCAGATTAACGACGATAAATTGTGTTGCCTTCCGTTTTGGAGTCGAATAAAACTCAACCGGCGCAACCGCCCAGCGGGCGGATCGCTCACCTCTTTTCGCGTTTTTTCGTGTGTTTCGTGTTTAAAACGAACTTTTCAAGGCTTGGACACCTAATACGGTAGAATCAGAAAATTTTCTCAAAAAAAAGATTTCTCTTGACATCCGGTATTGTTTTTGATAATATTTGAATCTCATTCAAAGGCGATACATATTGCCGTGTTGTTTTGCGGTAAATATTTCGCGATTATTTCAATGAAACCTTGTAAATAAGGAACATGATGATGAAAAATTTTGAAACCGCTTCAAAAAATTCGCCGAAAAACACCCTCAATAATTCTGTGAAAAATCCAATGTTAAAATGGGAAAGTCAGGGGGGGGGGGGCAGTATGTGGTGAAAAGGAAAAATTAAACGATGAATTTTAGGGTGTCGAACCTAATTTTTCGAGTATTTTTTCTTTGGTTCGTTCTTCACCGTTCGGCTTTACATTGGTCGAACTTCTTGTGGTGATTGCGATTATCGGCGTGTTAATCGCACTTCTGTTACCTGCTGTTCAGGCGGCACGCGAGGCAGCGTGGCGGATGCAATGTACCAACCATCTGAAACAACTCGGTATCGGCGTTCACAACTCTCACGACACACACAATGTGTTACCGCCCGCGGCAATCAGCAACGGTCGTGCATCGTTGTTTGTACTGCTGTTCCCGTATCTGGAACAGACAGCACTCTACGATTTAAGTTTTATTTCCAACGACCGCTGGAGTCAAGGATTACAATATCACGGCGGAGGTGTTGGATACAATCGCATGTTCATGAATGTAGACGCTACGTCAGGCGATTGGCAAGCCGCGGATATCACTATAGACGGCACGGCAAATCCTTGGTGGACAGGCGTTTTAAAAAATCAAGACGACCTTCGCGCTTTCAGTTCGGTTTCTTACATGAAATGTCCGACACGAAAATCCGGCGTAACTTATTCCGAGTTACTTAACAACTGTTCCGGTCCGACCAGCGATTACGCTTTTGTTCTTGCCTCCGGTCCCGGCACGGGATGGGGCGGTGCTAGCGGAATAGGACAACTCGGATTGGTTGCCACGCCCTGGTCAGATATTCGCACGGATACGGCGGGAACATCGGGAAGTTATTGTCATGGTCCCTTTCGTAATTCCCAAATCACACCGGACTGGACATCACATTCGTCTTATAAAACGACGCCTGCCGGAATCGGTTTTGGAATTTCCTCGTGGTCTGGACGCGATACAATCGCTTGGTGGAGCGACGGAACAAGCAATCAACTGATTTTCGGTGAAAAAGCGATTGCGCTAGGCAAAATTAATTCCTGCTCTGCCGCGACAGGACACTGGGATTGCACTTACATGACCATGACAACAGACACGTTACTTCCAGGTCTCTCTTTTGAAGACGCTTATAGCGGTCATTGGATTCCGATTAGGCGTCCTAATGAAGAATCAATACTCGGTATTGGATTAACAGGTGGTTTTGGCGGATGGCATCCGGGCATTTGCAACTTTGTGTTGGGCGACGGTTCCGTCCGCGCGATTAGCGTTACCACACCGCCGGATACGATTCTTTATCCGCTTGCCCGATGCGACGACGGCGAACCCGTTTTCCTGCCGTAAATTGGTTTTAAAGATTTTATAATATTTCAGCGGAATGTTTTTTAAATAAGAATGAAAGCCTTAAATCATTAGCGTAGGGCATCGCCCTTTCAGGGCTAAAATTTGTTGTTATCCTTTTCGTAGGGCGATGCCCTACGAAAAGGATTTAAGGCTTTCAGCCCATTGCCACAAATTTAACACAAAACATTTTTTTTGAATTTTTCGTAATGAAAAAAAAAAAACATTCCACTGAATAGATACAAGATTTTTTTCCACTGTCCCATTTGTCTCTATCGTCCCTAAATTTCTGTACAGAGACAAAAGGGATTATGAAACGACAAAGAGTATATTAATATTTCACTCAACTATTAACCAAAGGATCAAAAAATGAAAATAAAATCCTATTTTATGTTTTTGTTTATCTGCGTCTGTTTCATTGGATGTAGTAAAAATGTCGGGCTTCATGGAAAAGTAACATTTTCCGACACACACGAACCGTTGACTGTAGGAGAGATTCATTTTTCCACGCCGACATTTCTTGCCCGTGCCGCGATTCGTTCCGACGGCACTTATGTTGCCGGTTCGGAAAAAGTCGGTAACGGTCTTCCGCCGGGAACGTATGCGGTAACAATTATGTACGCCGAAGAAGCATCGTCTGGAAATCAACAAGCCAAAATTGGAGTCAATGGTTTGCCTGAACCGGTTCAGCCTAAACAGCTGATTCATCCGAAATACAAACGCAAAGAAACTTCCGGTTTGACGGTAACAGTTGACAAATCAGGCGGCGTTTTCAATTTTGAAGTCGAGAGACCGCCAAAGTAAAATCGCAACAATGAGAAAACATTAATTTCAGATTGCTGATTTGAACAGAATATCATCAAGCGACAAATTATTTTTATCCACGAATTGACACGAATTTTCACAAATTATTTATTCGTGATCATTCGTAAAAATTCGTGGATAAAAGTTAATGATGAGAATTGACAGTTACTTATAGTACTTGTTTTTTCTATCTTAAAATATTATCTTATTTTGAATTATCGTTTACTAACCTGTTGCAATGCGGCAGATTTTAGGAAATGTTTACGGGAACGATTTAACCTGAATGATTTTTTTGTAATAAAAAAATTGATTATGAAAGGAATGTGACATTTATGTCGAAGAAAATTTTTTGTGCGATTTTGTTTTTTCTTGCCGGTTCTATTTTATCGGCGGCGGAATTTTCGTTGTTTCAAGTGCCGCCGGATTCGGTGCGTCCTTGGGTTTATTGGTTTATCATGGACGGTAACCTTTCAAAAGAAGGGATTACCGCAGACCTCGAATCAATGAAGCAGCAAGGTATTGGCGGCGTTATTATTATGGAAGTTAATGTCGGCGTGCCGCGCGGTAAGGTTGATTTTATGAGCGAACAATGGCAGGAACTTTTTGTCCATATTGTTCGTGAATCTGAGCGGCTTGGGTTGCAAATTACTCTTAATTCAGGTCCCGGTTGGACGGG